>CADBAC010000270.1 GCA_902792495.1 Ruminococcus flavefaciens
AGTAAAAAACTTTCTTCGTGTGGATCATAACGATGACGATTCGCTTATCCGCAGCTATATTTCTGCTGCGGAGGCACTTTGCCTTGACATTCTCCGCACTGAGGACAGAACGATATTAAAATCAGCAAAGAATGCAAAAATAGCGGTGCTTTATGCCATCGCCTATTTTTACGAACACAGAGAAGAAGCACTGAAGGTGTGAATTTATGGATGAACTTATATCAATACTGAACGAGATCGGACTGCCCTACGCTTACGATCATTTTGCGGAGGGCGAGTCACTAAATCCGCCTTTTATCTGTTATCTCCTGCCGGGCAGTGATAACTTCGCAGCTGACGGCAGGGTCTATTATATGATCAGTGATGTACATATCGAACTGTACACCGATTACAAAAATACGGAGCTTGAGCTGAAAGTGGAGGATGTCCTTGACAGGCACAACATTTTCTACAATAAATCCGAGGTATGGATAGACAGTGAAAAGCTCTATGAGGTGATGTATTCTTATGAGATTGGGGGAATTTGCAATGCCGAATAAGAAAAAGAATAAGGTCAAATTCAATATATGCAATGTGCATTATGCCATTGTAAAATTGAACACTGACGGAACAGCGACCTTTGAAAAACCTGTACCCATGCCGGGTGCTGTGTCGCTGTCACTTGACCCGAACGGTGAGCCTAAAAACTTCTATGCCGACGGGTACGCCTATTACACTATAAGTAATAATATGGGGTATGATGGGGATATCGAATTGGCTCTTATCCCTGAGAGCTTCCGCAGAGATGTTCTTAAGGAAACAATCGACAGCAACGGAGTGCTTATCGAAAACTCAAATGTGGAGACTGAGAACTTTGCGCTCTTGTTTGAGTTTGACGGCGATGTGAAAAAGATAAGACACGTTATGTACTATTGCTCCGCATCCCGTCCGACAATCGAATCACAGACCAACGAGGATGAGATCGAGGTTAAAACAGAGAAGCTGACAATAAAGGCTGCTCCGCTCGGCAACGGTCTCGTTAAGGCAAAAACAGGTGATGATACCAATGATGAAGTATATCTGAATTGGTACAGCGAGGTGTATCTGCCGAACTCCGTTATCGGCGGTGAAGCGGAATTTATTGCTATGGAAAAGTGAGGTGTGAGAAATGAGCATGACACAGACAATAGAGATTGACGGACAGCCGGTAAAATTCCGTGCATCCGCCGCCATTCCGAGAATATACAGGATGCGTTTTCACAGGGATATTTATCGTGACCTTTCGGCTTTGGAAAAATCCCTCGGAAACCAAGATGAAGGCAGCAGCAATCTTGATTTATTTTCTTTGGAGATGTTTGAAAATATCGCTTTTATTATGGCTAAACACGCCGATGCATCTATCCCGGATACCCCGGAGGAATGGCTTGATAACTTCAATACATTTTCCATTTATCAGGTTCTGCCGAAGCTGATAGAACTTTGGGGACTGAATGTTCAGACCACAGTACAGTCTAAAAAAAACTTAGACCAACTGACCGCGAAATGACGACACCATTATTTCTGCTCCGATGCGTACAGCTTGGCTTATCTATCCGTGACCTTGATTTGCTCACGATAGGTTTAGTTAATGATATGTTCATCGAGAGCAGAAATGATGATTATAACGGGTATTCGGAAATTGCAACGCAGTCTGATTATGATTTATTTTAACAGAATGGAAGGAAGTGACACCCGATGGCTAACAGAATAAAAGGTATCACAGTCGAGATCGGCGGAGATACCACTAAATTATCAAAAGCTCTGAAAAATGTTGACAGCTCCATTAAGAGTACCCAGACTCAGCTTCGGGATGTCAATAAGCTGCTCAAGTTAGACCCCGGAAATACAGAACTTTTGGCACAGAAGCATAAGCTGCTCGGTGATGCAGTAGATCAAACCAAACAAAGACTTGAAACGCTGAAAACTGCCGCCGAACAGGCGGATAAAGCACTCGCTGCCGGAGATATTTCCAAAGAGCAGTATGATGCATTGCAGCGTGAGATCATAGAAACCGAGCAAGATCTGAAAAAGCTTGAAACAGCAGCAAACCAGTCCGCAACGGCTGTGCAGAAGATAGCTGCCAAAGGAGAAAAACTCAAAACCGTGGGAGATAATATTTCCAATGTCGGACAGAAGTTTTTGCCTGCGACTGTGGCAATTACCGGGCTTGGAACAGTAGCTGTCAAGACCGCTGCGGACTTTGATTCATCAATGAGCGAAGTAGCGGCTATATCGGGAGCGACCGGAAAAGACTTCGATGACCTTCGTGCCAAAGCCCGTGAGATGGGCAGTAAAACAAAATTTTCCGCTACAGAAGCGGCACAGGCGATGACGTATATGGGCATGGCCGGCTGGAAAACAAGTGATATGCTCAGTGGCATCGAGGGTATCATGAACCTTGCGGCGGCATCCGGTGAGGACTTGGCAACTACATCCGACATCGTTACAGACGCACTTACAGCTTTCGGATTATCCGCCGATGATTCAGGACATTTTGCTGATATTCTGGCGGCAGCAAGTTCCAACGCTAACACCAATGTTTCTATGATGGGCGAAACATTCAAATATTGTGCGCCTATCGCAGGAGCGTTAGGATTTTCCGCAGAAGATACTGCCGAAGCAATCGGTCTTATGGGCAACGCTGGTATCAAGTCATCACAGGCAGGTACAGCACTTCGCTCCATTATGAATAACTTGTCAAAGGATGTTAAACTGACAGGTAATGCTTTCGGTTCTATGACTATCAAGACTACAAATCAGGATGGATCTATGAAGTCACTGAATGATATCTTGAAGGAATGTCGGAAGGCATTTTCTCAAATGTCTGAATCCGAAAAAGCTGCAAACGCACAGGCACTTGTCGGCAAAAATGCGATGAGCGGTTTCCTTGCCCTGATGAACGCTGCACCCTCTGATATTGAAAAGCTGAATTCAGCCATTACGAACTGTGACGGTAAAGCCGGAGATATGGCTGAAACAATGCAGAACAATCTTGAAGGTCAGATAACTATTTTAAAGTCACAGTTACAGGAATTAGCAATCTCCTTCGGTGACATCCTTATGCCTGCGATCAGACAAATCGTTTCCTGGATTCAGGGGCTTGTGGATAAGCTGAACGGTATGGATGAGGGTACAAAAAAGACGATCGTTACTATCGGTTTAATTGTGGCGGCGATAGGTCCGGCTTTGATAGTTATAGGAAAAGTTATATCATCCGTGGGAACGATAATGACGCTTGTACCGAAAATATCCGGTGCGATAACTACCGTAAAGGGTGCAATATCGGGACTGAATTTAGCCGGACTTCTTACA
>CADBAC010000271.1 GCA_902792495.1 Ruminococcus flavefaciens
CCTGTTCTCATGTATGAGAAGTCGGTCTTGTCGAAGTCCTCATGTCCCAGCATAGCGATGAACATTGTAGGTACGCCGTGGAAGCAGGTGATCTTCTCCTTGTTGATGCAAGCCAGACCCTTTCTCGGTGAGAAACGTGTGATCGGTGACATTGTTACACCGTGGGTAACGGAAGCTGTCATAGCCAGAACCATACCGAAGCAGTGGAACATAGGCACCTGTATCATCATACGGTCAGCTGTGGAGAGGTCCATGCAGTCTCCGATAGCCTTACCGTTGTTAACAACATTGTAGTGTGTGAGCATTACGCCCTTTGGGAAGCCTGTAGTACCGGAAGTGTACTGCATATTGCAGACATCGTGGATGTCGATAGTCTTGCGGACTGCCTCCACCTCAGTGTACGGAACGTTCTTGGAAAGTGCAACTGCTTCTTCCCATGTATAGCATCCCTTGTTCTTGGAATCGATAGTGATAACATTCTTGAGGAAAGGAAGCTTTGCAGACTGAAGTTTGCCCGGCTCGCAGGTCTCAAGCTCAGGGCAGAGTTCCTTGATGATGCCCACGTAGTCTATATTCTTGATACCGTCGATCATTACGAGAGTGTTTGTGTCGGACTGTCTCAGCAGATACTCAGCCTCGTGGATGCGGTACTCTGTGTTCATTGTAACAAGTACAGCGCCGATCTTTGTAGTTGCCCAGAAAGTGATGTACCACTGAGGAACATTTGTAGCCCAGATAGCAACGTGGTCGCCCTTCTTTACACCCATAGCCAGAAGTGAACGAGCGAATGTATCAACATCGTCACGGAATTCGGGATATGTACGTGTGTAGTCCAGCTCTGTGTATCTGAAAGCGTACTGATTCGGGAACTGGTCGCAGATACGGTCGAGGATATCGGGGAATGTATAGTTGAGGATACGCTCCTTCGGCCATGGATACTGTCCGTCGCCTCTGCGGTTTGTCTGGAGAGGATGCTTGTGCTTGGTCCTGTAGGGAGACATATACTCGGCAAACTGAGGTATAACGATACCTGCATCGCTCAGGTCTCTTGCCCATCGCTTTACCCATTCCAGTGAGATGTAGCCGTTGTAGTTTATAGTATCGAGAGCCTCGATCATTTCCTTTACAGGGATATCGCCGGTGCCCATGATGCGGTACTCAACAGAGCCGTCCTCACGCATAACGCTGTCCTTCACCTGTATGTACTTGATGTACTCGCCAAGGTTTGCAACAGTAGTTTCGGGAGCTTCACCGCCGTAACGGTAAGGGTGGTGCATATCCCAGAGAGCGGCTACCTTACGGCTTCCGACTTTATCGAGGACCTTTGCAAGACGTGCTGTATCGCTGTAAACGCCGTTTGTCTCAACGAGGAGAGTAACGTTATACTCCTCAGCGATAGGAACCAGCTTCTTCAGTGCTTCGATGATATACTCATCATCTACTTCGTCCTCGGGACCGGGATTCAGGTCAGCGAGGATTCGTATGTATGAAGCATCCAGCTTCTGAGCCAGTTTTGCGTATTCCTTTACCTCGTTCTCTGCCACATCGAACTTATCCTTGAATTTAAGGCAGGCACCGGAAGAAAGGCAAGGGATCTCAAGATTTAGTGAACGTAGCTTCTCTACAGTCGCAGGCAGCTGCTTTTCGGTAAAAGGCTGAGCCTTAACAGAGAATATTTCATTTCCGAGACCTCTGATCTCGATACCGTCAAACCTGAAGTCCTTTGCCATTGAATAAATGTCGGGCCATGTCCAGTCAGGGCAGGCAAGTGTGGAAAAAGCTATTTTCACTATGATCAATCCTTTACATAAAAATCAGAGAAGAGTTGTGTCCTTCCCTGTTAATATCTTCAATTCATGCTGAATCTGAGATGTCTCATCATCTGTCAGTTCATATATACTGAACGAATCTGCTTTCAGATCCGCAGTCCTCATGAATGCTTTTGCCTGTTTTGCCGAGGAAAAGCGCCGTGCAAAGGCCTTTTCCTTCACTTTGACATCAGCAGAATAAACGTACATCCCATCAGGGATATGCTTTATGATGAAACTCATACGCTCACCCGAAAAGCTTGTAGTAGACAATGCCGAACCATTCCCTCACCCAGTAAGTCGGAGTTACATTGAATGCGGTATAACCCGAAATGTTATAAGGAGAATCTATCCCCTCTTTTTCGGCAAGCATTTCTGCACGAAGCTGATGGAAGCCGTCAGTGACCAGTGTCACTTTCTGCGGAAGTCCGTTTTCGGCTATAAGCTTTTTTGAGAAAGCAAGGTTTTCCTTGGTAGTTGTGGACTTATCCTCCATGAAGATACGCTCGGGAGCAATACCCTTTTCTGTCAGATATATCTTCATACATTCAGCCTCACTGATCGCCTCGTCACTTCCCTGTCCGCCTGACACAACAGCACAGACAGTTTCATGTTCGGACAAATACTTGTAAGCGGCATCAAGCCTTCGGGCAAGCATAAGGCTCGGACGTCCGTTTTTCACCTTGCATCCCAGTACAACGATGGTCGTGTTGTCATTTTTCGGGGGATCGTTCATTTCCCTCGCCATGCATACACTCATCACCACAGCAAGAACTATCCCTGCCGCAATAAAGAGAGATGTGACGGAGACGAATATTTTTCCCGCAGGCTTCTCCCACAAAGATGAGACGAAGCTGCTGAAACGTCCCCAGAAAATGAATACGAACATCAGAATTGCCGATACCAGCATCCCCGTAATATTTCCGGCATTGATGATGCCCATAGGAACGGGTATAACAAATAACCAGAACACCATCAGTGAGAGCAGAACAGCTATTATTCTTACAGCCATAGATATTCCTTTATTTCATTGAAGCCGCAAGCTTCAGTATCCTGTCAAGATTTTCCTTTGTTGTAGTCTCGCTTCCGAGATGAGTAGGAACGCTGTTGTAAAGTCCGTGGAAATCGGAACCTCCCGTTTCGATGAGCCCGTACTTCTCAGCAATAGCCGAGAGTTGTCTGCGGTAGCTTTCATCAGCGGAATAATGTCCCACTTCAACGCCGTCTATCTTGCCTTTTTTAGCAAGTTCCTCCAGCAGTTCCATGTTGTCATACTGTGCAGGATGAGCCATGACAGCCACACCTTTTGCAGTATGGATAAGGTCGATAACGAAGTTCACATCAGGGTATTCACGCTCAACATAGCATGAGCCGACTTCCGGATTGAACAGCTCCCTGTCAAGGTCGCCGTAGAATTCCAGAGCGTAGCCGTAATCTATGAGCGCACGCATGATGTGCTGTTTGAAGATACTCTTGGAAGCAGTGGTATGTTTCAGTATGCTTTCCTGAGTTATGGGGCGTAGCAGAGGATGTGGACTTTACTGTTCCTGTCCTTGTCCCATGCAGAGAGTTCAACGCCGTGAAGCACCTTGATGCCTGCACGTTCAGCGAGAACGTCCGCTCTTGAGAATGAAGCCATAGTATCGTGGTCAGTGATCGAAAGCCAGTCGATGCCTGTACGTGCTGCCTGTTCGATGACATCCTCGATACCGAGGGAGCCGTCTGACAGCGTTGTATGACAATGTAGATCGCAAATCATAATAGAACCTCTTTCACCGCAGTTACTGCGGAGACATACGTTAAACGTATATCCAAAATAAAATAAAATAAGTTAAAATATTTAAAGTTTGAACTATATTATGACAACGCTAATTATTATATCACATTTTCAAGAGAAATTCAAGTATTTGCGTAATATTTTCACCTGTTTAACACTTTACTGTGATATTACTCACTCTGTAAAGCGGCATACAACTCGCTCTTTTTGAAGCCTGTTTCCTTCGCCACAGCCTTGCAGGCATCGGTGGGCTTCTCTCCCATATCTATCAGTTTCTTCACCTGAGCAAGAGCCTGCCCGATGGTTATATCCTCCGAATCATCGGCATTTCTGCCCTCTACCACCAGTACGAACTCACCTCTCGGCTCGTTGCTGTTGTAGTATTCCACAGCTTCACTGAGAGTCATGCGGAGGACTTCCTCATGTATCTTCGTCAACTCACGGCAAAGGGAAATGTGTCTGTCTCCGCCGAAGCATTCACACAGGTCGGCAAGGGTAGTTTTCAGCTTATGTGGAGCTTCGTAAAACACCATGACTGCCGTTTCATTGCGGAGGAGTTCCAGCCGCTCGGCACGTTCCTTTTTCGGCACGGGAAGAAATCCCTCGAAAGTGAAGCGTCTGACGCTGAGACCCGAAAGTGCCACAGCGGAAACAACTGCGCTTGGCCCCGGAACAACTTTTACGTCGATGCCGTTTTCGGCGCAAAGCTTTACCAGCACTTCGCCGGGATCGGATATACACGGCATCCCCGCATCGGTGACGACTCCGCCGTTCTCCCCTGCCATCAGTCTGTCGATAATGTGCTGTGCATCGGCCTTTGAGCTGTGTTCATGGAAGCTTACAAGCTGCTTTTTTATATCGTATCTGTTGAGAAGTTTCAGTGTAACTCTCGTATCCTCGGCACAGATGAAGTCCACACCTGCCAGCATATCAAGCTGACGGAGAGTGATATCCTCCATGTTGCCGATGGGAGTACCTATTATATAAAGTGTTCCGCTCATTCCTGCTCCTTTCCCGTTGCGTATATCCTCTGTAGTTCTTCCGTGAATCCGTTTTCGCTGCGGATGTACAGCTGCGGCTCGACTTTCATGAATGGCTTCGAGCCTTTTTTGCCCTCGATGAGAAACAGCCACGGCGCTTCATCGGGATTCTTCGACACGAAACGCAGACGCTTCGGCTCGATGTTGTGGTTCTTCATGGCGAATATAACGTCGCTGAGACGCTCAGGGCGGTTGCATACACACAGTCTTCCGCCGAATTTCAGCAGTTTCTCCGCCGCTCCGCAAACGTCGTCGATATTGCACATTATCTCATGCCTTGCTATTTTCTGGGCAGTTATCACGCTCTGATAGCCTGCATTGTTCACCTTGTAGGGCGGATTGCAGGTCACGAGGTCAAGCTGTCCCAGAGGAGCGCCCTCCCACAGTTCTTTCAGGTCGGCGCATATGGGAACAATGCCCTCGGTCTCGCTTCTCTCCATGCCCATTTTCAGCTGATCTATCGCCCCCTGCTGAATGTCCACCGCATAGGTTATCTGCGGAGGAAGCTTTTTCTGCATGATGAGCGGGATTATACCGCAGCCCGTACCAAGATCGCAGACTTTGTCCTTGTGGCGGTACTGCGAGAAATCCGCAAGCAGGAAAGCGTCAGTGCCGAAGCGGTGATCGGTGCTGGCGCAGACGTAAATTTTATCGGTCAGTTTTTCGTATTTATATTCCATTTATCTTCTCCATATCAGGCTGATCGCCTCATCCATAGTCACACACTCCGCATACCTGTTTTTCCACATGAAGTTGTTGTAATAGCGGTAAGTCTCCTCTGCGGTCATGAACTCATTGTCAAAAGTGGAGTTGCAGTATTCGGGGACTATCATTCTGAAA
>CADBAC010000272.1 GCA_902792495.1 Ruminococcus flavefaciens
AAAAAGATAATTTTGTGCATAGATTTTTTTCGGTTTTTATGATATAATAACATAGTAGGATGGTTTCAACATATTATTTTATTTTAGAAGGGAAATGATCGTATGAAACTATTTTCAAAAGCAGCTGCATTAGTGGCGGCTGCAAGTATGGTTGTGCCTTTTATCGGCACATTTCCGCCATCAGCAAATGCTGCGGCAAATGTTACCATTTCGCCGAACAATACCTATGAGATAAACAAAGGTATTTTTGAAGGTTGGGGATCTTCGCTATGCTGGTGGGCAAACCGTGTGGGATATTCAGATTCTCTTTCTCAGAAAGCAGCTGATGCTTTCTACGGCGACGATGGACTTCGTCTTAACATTGCCAGATTCAATATCGGCGGCGGCGACGATCCGACTCACCACCACATCACAAGAACCGACTCCAATATGCCCGGCTACACCAAGTACAACAACGGTGTGGTCACCTATGACTGGACAGCAGATGCAAACCAGAGAAATGTCCTCGACCGCTGTATCAAGGCAGCAGGGGATGATATGATAGTGGAGATGTTCTCAAACTCACCTCCGTATTATATGTGCAAGAGCGGCTGTTCGACAGGTAACAAAAATGCAGGACAGAATAACCTCAAGGACGATCAGTACACAGCTTTCGCTGAATACCTCGCTGAAGTATGCAAACACTTCGAGGAAAACTGGAACGTAAAGGTACAGAGTATCGATCCTATGAATGAGCCTTACACCAATTTCTGGGGCGCATTCAGCCCCAAGCAGGAAGGATGCCATTTTGATATCGGCAACTCCGAAAGCACTATCCTCGTCGAACTGAAAAAGTCCCTCGCCAAGAGAGGCCTTAACGACATTATAATCAGTGCATCGGACGAAACCTCTATCGACACTCAGATCGAAGCATACAATGCACTTTCTGCCGATGCAAAGAGCGCAATCGGACGTATCGACACTCATACATACGGTGGAAGCAAGAGATCACAGCTTAAAGATACTGCTATCAAGGCTGGCAAGAATCTCTGGATGAGCGAGGTAGACGGCAAAGGCACAGCCGGTGTAAATGCAGGCGGTATGAGTGCAGGTCTCTGGCTGGCACAGAGAATAACCACAGACTGCAACGACCTTAACGCAAGCGCATGGATACTCTGGCAGCTTATTGATAACCACGTAAGTTCTGTCGGCTACAACGGCAACAAGGACTCAGGTATGCCTAATATCAATGGCGGCTTCTGGGGCGTAGCTGTTGCAGACCATGACAAGAACGAGATAATTCTCTCAAAGAAGTATTACGCATTCGGTCAGTACACCAGATACATCCGTCCGGGCATGACTATGCTGAAGTCATCAGGTTCGACAATGGCTGCTTTCGACAAGAAGAACAATCAGCTTGTCATAGTTGCATACAACACTTCAGGAAGCGCAAGCGATATCAATTTCGATCTTTCACAGTTCGATGAGTTAGGCGCTTCTGCTCAGACTATACGTACAAGCCCTTCCGAAAACTGGGCTGACATCGGCAAAACAGCTGTAAGCGGTTCAACACTCAAGGCTTCACTTGCTGCAAACTCCGTTACTACATTCATTATCGACGGAGTAAAGGGCGGTGCTGATCTCACAAACAAGATCAGCGTTGACGCTGCTAATGTAACCGGTACAAAGTCATGGAAAGACTCTGCTGACAACTACTCAAAGGTATTCGACGGAAGCACAAGTACATTCTTTGACGGTCTCGAAAACGGCTGGGTACAGGCTGATCTTGGCGCTGTATATGATATAGACACCATCGGATTCAGCCCACGTAAGGCTTATGAAGCACGCTGTACAGACGGAAAGTTCCTCTTCTCACTGGACGGCGAGAACTGGACAGAAGCTTACACTATCAAAAACAAGCCTGTTTTCGGTATGCAGTACGTGTCCGATCTCAAGGGTGATACAAAGGCAAGATATATCCGCTATGAGATCCCATCAGGCGCACCTGCCAATCAGTACAACAGCGATGACGTTTACAACTGCAATATTGCTGAAATAGCTGTATTCGGACAGAAATCCGCTGATCTGACAGGTGACATCGACCGCAGCGGAAAGGTTGACGCAGAAGATCTTATACTTCTCAGTAAGTTCCTCCACGGCCAAAAAGTCACATTCGACAACGATGCCGCAGACCTTAACAAGGACAGCGTCCTCGATGTATTCGATCTTGTCGAACTCAGAAAAATCCTGAACAAATAATCTCAAAGCCGACTTTGCATCAAGCAGAGTCGGCTTATTATATATCATGATATAACAAAAATATACAAACAAAAAAACTAAATCAGACAATAAAGCTATTGTTTATTTGTAACGAATTTAATAAATTCGACATTGTTGCAGAGTTTTCGACATTTTACATCACAACTAAGCCTTGCATTTTCCATTCTTTTATTGTAAAATATATGTAGTAGGAAATTTGAAAAGGAGATATATTATGGAAAACGATAGAATAAAAGTTTTAATAGGAGACGATACCGCTAACAATGGCATCAGACTTGCTTCAATGCTTCGGGAGAAAGGCATTTATGCCTACACAAGAAAACGAGATGGAAAGGCCCTGTTTGATTCGATTCTGAAGGATTCGCCTGATGTTGTCATTTCAGACCTTTCATTTCCTGATTCGGACGCAATAATACTTATGAAAGAGATTCAGAAAGCTTCAAAAGAACCGCCTGCATTCATAGTAGTGTCGGATATCTACAACAGCTTCATAGAGCGTCAGGTCATTGAAAACGGTGCCGCATATTTCTTCGCTCAGCCCTATGACACCAATGAACTCGAAAAGATAGTCAGGGGAGTGGCTCACAAAAAAGTATCGAAACAAAGCAACGATGTAGAAATGATGGTCACTGATGTTATCCGAAATCTCGGCGTACCTGCCCATATCAAAGGCTATCACTACCTTAGATGCGCTATCCTCAATTCGATCAGGGACTTCACCCTTATGGAATGTGTCACCAAACAGCTTTACCCGTTTGTCGCCAGACAGTACAATACAACTTCTTCACGGGTCGAAAGAGCCATCCGCCACGCTATAGAAATAGCATGGGACCGTGGAAATTCCGAGGAGATAAGCAATTATTTCGGATACAGAGCCGATAATTACAGATGCCGCCCAACCAATTCAGAGTTTATCGCACTCATCACCGATAAAATGAGACTCCAGCTAAAAAACGCAGGAGAAATATAATAAAATGCCCGAACATATTAACCTCGGTACTTATAAAGAAGCTTTTACACGTGTCTATTGAGGGAAACCCTTGCGCCAATAAAGAAGTA
>CADBAC010000273.1 GCA_902792495.1 Ruminococcus flavefaciens
CGCTTCTTGTCCATGCGGACGAATCTTCCTGAAAGTCCCTCAGCAGGAGTAGCAAGGAGAGAGAAGTTAAGGCCTGTTCTCTGTGACTCCTCATCAAGACGATGTCTCATAGTTGAAATGATCTCAAGACCAAGTTCACGAGCCTCTTCGCTTTCGCCGTGATGAGCGCCGATGAGAGCCTTGAGAGCCTCAGCAAGGCCGATGAAGCCCACTGAAAGTGTGCCGTGTTTGAGTACCTCACCAACAGTATCATCAGGTGAGAGTTTTTCGGAATCGATCCAGATGCCCTGTCCCATAAGGAAAGGATAGTTCCTTACACGCTTCTGTGACTGGATATTGAAACGATGCATAAGCTGATCGATGACCAGATCCATCTTCTCCTCAAGCTTCTCGAAGAAAAGGCCGACGTTATGATCTGCCTTGATAGCAAGTCTCGGGAGATTGATAGAAGTGAAGCTGAGGTTGCCTCGCCCGGTAACTATCTCACGGGACGGGTCATGAACATTGCCGATAACACGGGTACGGCATCCCATATAGGCGATCTCTGTATCAGGATTGCCCTCCTTGTAATATTTAAGGTTGTAAGGAGCATCAATGAATGAGAAATTAGGGAAGAGTCTCTTTGCGGAAACTCTGCAAGCTAACTTGAAAAGGTCGTAGTTGGGGTCTGTAGGATTGTAGTTGATACCTTCCTTGATCTTGAAGATGTGGATAGGGAAGATAGGAGTTTCACCGTTTCCGAGACCTGCTTCCTGAGCGAGAAGAACGTTCTTGATGACCATTCTGCCCTCGGGAGATGTATCAGTTCCGTAGTTGATGGAGCTGAAAGGAGTCTGCGCACCTGCACGGCTGTTCATGGTATTGAGGTTATGGATAAGCGCTTCCATAGCCTGATAAGTAGCTCTGTCAGTTTCCTTGACAGCATTCTTTACAGCGAAAGCCTGGATCTTCTTGATAGTTTCACTGTCGGTATACTCAGCGAGGAGTTCAGCTTCCTTTTCGCTGTAGCCGTTATCATTAGCAAGAACAGGTCTGAGATCATACTTCTCACGGAGTTCCTTCTTGATCTTATCAGCAATCTCGAACTCGTTATCAACGCCGACGATAAGTGAAAGTGCTCTTGCTACGTTCTGGATGTATCTTGCGGCATAAGTTTTCTTTACGCCTTCAGCCATAGCATAATCAAAGGTAGGGATACTCTGTCCGCCGTGCTGGTCGTTCTGATTGGACTGGATGGCTATACAGGCAAGTGCAGAATAGCTTGCGATGTCATTAGGTTCACGAAGGTAGCCGTGACCTGTAGAGAAGCCATTGGTAAAAAGTTTCTTCAGATCGATCTGAGAGCAGGTAGTGGTGAGAGTATAGAAATCAAGGTCGTGGATATGTATATCGCCCTCTCTGTGAGCCTTTGCATGAGCGGGCTCAAGGACATACATTTCGTAATACTCCTTAGCTGAAACGGAACCGTACTTCAGCATGGTACCCATAGCAGTATCGCCGTCGATATTAGCATTTTCTCTCTTTATATCGCTGTCTTTAGCGGCACTGAAAGTAAGCTCGTTAAGAACACACATAAGGTTGGTCTTCATCTCACGAGAGCGTGTGCGCTCATAGCGATAGAGGATGTAAGCCTTAGCTGTCTTAGCGTGACCTTTTTCAATGAGAGTTTTCTCGACGAGATCCTGTATCTCTTCTACGGTAGGAGTTTTTCCGGGGTTCTGTTCCTCATACATCTTACATACTTCCACAGCAACGTCCATAGCTGCATTGAAGTCTGTACCGCCCTTGGCCTGGGCAGCCTTGAATATAGCGTTGGCTATTTTTTCAATGTTGAAAGGAACTTTTCGGCCGTCTCTTTTGATTATGTGAATTATCATCTATAGTCAAACCTCCGATCAATATATAGTGCCTCTTTCTTTTTGGTTCTATATTAGTATAAAACAAAAGAGGCGGTTTGTCAATTATGCATTTTCACCGATATGAGCATAGTGATATCGCATATATCTATCAGTTATTCACATTTTTTCTTTTAAAAATCAGGTATTTGGCTATTCTTCGTTCAGCTCTCAACATAGTGTTGATAAAAAATACCCACCACAATATATTGTGGTGGGTATACATTATGCTGTATGTGTCAGGATGTATCCTGTGATAGTGCTGTAAGCAGTTTCGTTGAACTTCTTTGTCTCTTCATCTATGAACTCAGGTCCGAGAGAACCTTCCTGATTCTTCAGAGCTGTGTTTGTATCAATGCAGTAAACCTGATACTTGTCAGCCATTGCAAGAAGCTTTGAATTATACTCATTTATCAGCTCATTCTTGGAATTGTCCTCACCCTCAGCCTTGACAGGAGGGAGCTGCATAACGTAGATATTCATATCAGGTCTTGCTGAGTGGAGATTATCTACCAGCTTTGAATAGCTTTCGATCATTTCATCAACAGGGTCTGTTCCGATATCACTGCCGAGCATGATGTAAAGATTCTGCGGCTTCTTGATCTGGATGGTCTGGAAAGCAGTAACTGTACCGTAATTGGTAACGATCTTGGTTGTATTGCAGTTGAGAGCGTTAAGTGCCTCACTGCCGAGAACATCGGTAAAGTTTGTGAAGCTTGCCATATCAAGAAGAGTTGAGTCTGTGATAAGACAGCAGTTATCAAAATAGCCTGCTTCTGCGGCCTCAGACTGAGGAACAGGATTTGTGATCTCAGCCTTAGGAACAGTAGTAGCTTCTTCATCAGCCTCTGCTTCGGCCTCGCTCGTATCTTCCGTATCCGTATCAGCATCCGGAGTGACATTATCTTCAACAGTAATACTTCCGAATTCATCATCAAGGAAATCTGAATTGAGATTTGCTTTGATCATGTAAATAACAAAGCAGGCAAAAAATGTCATTGCAACGAGAAGGATAAGTCCCCATATGCTGAATCTTACCTTTGGTCTTCTCTTTCTTTTACCGGAACCTCTGCGGATGTTTCTGTTTTTTGATTTAGCCATAATATGATCCCGTCTCCTTATAAAAAGCAGCAAAATACAATGCTGCTGAAAATTCTTTTTAACTTCCTGTTCTGCCATTGGCACAGGTACTTTTATATTATACCTCATTTTATATTTTTTTGCAAGTAGTTTAAGTGATTTTTTCTATTTTTTATTTTTTAAGGCAACACCGCACAAAGCCCGCCTGACGGCTTTGCACTGAATCTACTTGCATATTTTCCGTCATCTTGCACAGAAATCCCTTGACATACGATAGTATGCCTTCGGAATTTCTATACAATCTGACGAAAAAATCTGTCGGCGCATCTTC
>CADBAC010000274.1 GCA_902792495.1 Ruminococcus flavefaciens
TATCGTATGTCAAGGGATTTCTGTGCAAGATGACGGAAAATATGTCCGCAGATTCAGTGCAAAGCCGTCAGGCGGGCTTTGTGCGGTGTTGCCTTTACTTTAATACTACCGAAAAACGTAAAAACGTTTCACATTTCACAGAAAAAGTCCTCAGCCAAGCCAAGGACTTTCATATTATTATTTGCCGCCGAAAACGGGGTTCACATACCTGTTGCGTTTGATCGTGGCTTTGCCGTACTGAATGGCTTTGGAGGGACATCGGTTGATGCAGGCAGTGCACTTTGTACAGACATCCTTTATCCAGTGAGGCTTGCCGCCTTTCATTTCGATAGCCTTGTCAGGGCAGTTCTTCGCACACATTCCGCATCCCACACAACTGTTATCCACAAAGAACTTTTTAGTGCTTCTGAAAAATCTGTAAGCGGTGCGTCCGATTTTTGCGGAAGTACTGCCTTTTATGACTTTCTTTTCGTGGGCGGCGATCTTATTTTTTATCTCGGAAATTGACTTTTCTGCATTGACCAGCCTTTCGGTAACATCATTGCCTGCGGGGATGTTATAGAAAAGCATGGCATTATCGGGCATAAGCAGTTCAAAGACATTATTCAGCGTGATATTGCGCTTTCCGAGGATCTCGCCGAGAAGTCCGCCGCTTCCGCCGATACCTCCTCCGCAGGTGATAACAGCGTAAACGTAGCCCTGATTTTTCAGCTTCAGTCGGCGGCAGAATCTTTCAACAATATCGGGGACGGAATAGAAGTAAACGGGGAATACAAATCCCACGTTCTCATTTTCGGGGACGTTATATGAGAATTTTTCATTATTTACTGCGTCAGCCATACTGATAAGCTTCTCATCCGATGAAGCAAGTCTCTGGGCGGCTAAAAGAGAATTTCCTGTACCTGTGAAGTAAAATAGCATAGAATCACCCTTTCAGAGTTATTATCTACTATTTTATCACATTTTGTTGATTTAATCTATAGATAATTGTTATTTAATACAAATATATAACTATATTATCAAATTCAGTTCGCCTGCATATGTGCTGCCGTCAATTGTCAGTTCCACATATTTTGTTGTTTCCGCAGCATAGCCGTTCAGGCAGGCTTTTCGTATCTCAGCAGGATAATCAACATAGCATACATCCAGATCAACATTTCCCGAAATACCGCCGACTGAGCCTGTTGATGACTTCTGCCACATTCCGTAGCTTCCGTAATAATCGGGAGAATCAACGTCGTGATGAGCCACCCATATCGAGTATCTGCTGCGGATATCGTCATCGACGTAATTACTAAGATAGTAGGCGCTCATATACAGTCCCACCCAGTAACCTCTGCTTTCCAGCTTATTGAGGAAAGTGCGGATAATTTCCGATACTCCTGCTTTACCGAGAGCAAAATGTTCGGGCTGTTCCACATCATAGTAAATGGGATAGGCGTATTTTCCGCCTTTTATGACTTCAAGGCAGGCCTCTGCTTCAAGCAGTGCATCCACGGGAGTTACCGCATAGGAGTACCAGTAAGCGCCGCAAGGGATATTGTTAGCATTGCATCCTTCATAATTAGCCGTGAACTTCTTATCCTTCTGCAAAGCCGACCTTCCGTAGCCTGCACGAATGACAGCAAAATCGGTCTGTACTTCCGACCAGCTGATATCGCCCTGCCATTCTGAAACATCAATTCCGTAAGCTTTCAAAAGAATCACCTCCTCTGATAAAATATGCAGAGGAGGCGAGGCAGGTTCATGATTCGTTTACCAGTTTGCCGCAGATATTTTCGGGAGTGAGTTCCAGCACAAGCACTCTCTTGCCTGCACGTTCAACTTCTTTTTCTATGTATTCGGAATCGGAAGTGAATCTGTAGCTGAGGCGGCGGCTGATGTCAACAGCCTTGTCGTAGTCGTCGATAAGGGCGATCTTTCCGAAAATAATGACACTTCTGATGTTCAGAGCCCATTCGCCGTCGTTTCTTCTGCCCTTGTCGTAGATGCAGTATGAGACTTTATTGCAGTTCTTTATAGCGTCTATCTTGTGGCCTGTCTTGCCGCTGTGAAAGTATATCTTTCCGTTATCTTCGCAGTACCAGTGATCCATAGGGATGCCGTAAGGGTAGCCGTCGTCACCGATCACGGAAAGAACGCCTCTCAGTTCTGATTTGAGGATGCTGATACATTCCTCCTGAGAAAGCTGCTGTTTTTTTCTGACGAGTTCTCTGAACATTTATATTTACCTTCTTTCTTTTTGATGTGAGAATATATAGGAGTATATCATTTATAAAGACTAACAAGGGGATGAATTATATGAATCTTACAGTATCTTCTAATGGCTTGGAGCTGAAGTGCATAGGGATGGGGTCTGAATCATCAGCAGGATAGCCCATAGGCATGATGAGAACGGATTTGAGGTTCTCGGGAAAACCAAAAGCCTTATCCAGCTTTGAGTTGGCGAAATAGTTCACCCAGCAGGTACCGATACCGAGTTCCCATGCAGCGAACATAACATGAGAAGCAACGATGCTCACATCCTGAACACCTGCACGGACACCTTTTTCAAGGGGATTTTTCCAGTCCTCGTCCGTATTGAGAGCAAAGATGAACACAGTTTTCGCACCGAATATGCATCGGCTCAGCTTATTCAGCTTATCAAGAGAATCCTTGCTTTGAGCAACGAATATCCTGAAAGGCTGATTATTGCAGCCTGTAGGCGCTTCATTAGCAGCTTCAAGGATACGGTCAAGATGCTCATCTGAGATAGGCTTGTCTTTATATCGCCTAACAGAATATCTTGATTTTGCCAGTTCAAAAAAGTCCATATTTTTCCTCCTGTATATTTTGTAGTCTCTTATACATTTTGTATCATGATTATTGTATCACAGTTGTTTCTAAAAATCAAGTCTTTCTGCGAAAAACCGTATATACTTTCATTATTGACCTTGAAAAAAACAATATATATATGATATAATGTGAAAAAGGAGTTGAAAATTGTGAAAAAACCCGAAATGATACTGTTCGATTACGGACATACGCTCCTGTGCGAACCCGATTTTTCTACGCTAAATGGTACAAAAGCCCTTATGCCACACATCATCCGCAACCCCGATGGCCTTACAGCTGAGCAGATAGACAACTTTGTGAAGGGGATATACAAGGAGCTTTACCGTGCAAGGCAGATTCAGATAGAAGTTCATGAGCATAATGCCGAGCGCTTTGCCTATGAATATCTTGGCATAGAGTTTGATATCCCGTATCAGCAAGTTGAGGAGATATACTGGACCGCCACAACAGCA
>CADBAC010000275.1 GCA_902792495.1 Ruminococcus flavefaciens
CTATAATGGGCAAAAATTAATACTGAAAGTTTTAGGAAGGGAGTTTGAGGGAGAACCCTTTTTCAAAAGGGTTTCCCTCAATAGACACGTGTAAAAACTACTTTATAAGTACCGAGGTTATAAGTAAGGGGGATAATTTTCGTTATTTTGTCCACCAAAAAGTCGTTTTGTGAATTGATTTATTGCAATCTCTATAGTAAAATATAGGTGAAGTGAAAATGATTTGTCACTATTGATAGGCATTTTGTACAAGGAGATAGTATTCAGAATGTGCATTATGACAATAGCGACTCTATTCTGACAGATGAAAGGTGGTTTTTATGAAGATAAGAAAAGTATTCTCATCAGCAGCAGCTGTGCTCCTCTCAGCAGCTATGGCGGCTGTTCCCTGCGATCTTTCGGCTGTTGTTTCAGCCGAGGACGGTGAAACGGCATTTTATGTCTCTCCTGACGGAAGCGACACCAATGACGGCTCTCTTGCACATCCGTTTGCCACACTTACCGCTGCCCGTGACGCTGTAAGAAAGATCAACAGCAATATGTCCTCTGATATAACCGTCTATCTCCGTGGCGGCGACTACCGAATTTCCGAGCCTGTGGTATTCGATACCCGTGACTCCGCAACCAACGGCTGTCATATCAGCTACACCGCCTACGAAAACGAAATCCCCGTTATAAACGGCGCTCAGCAGGTCACAGGCTGGACCAAGTACAACGACAAGCTGTACTCCGCTCCTCTCGACAGGGACTACAAACTCCGCAACCTCTACGTCAACGACAAACGTGCCAATATGGGCAGCGTCACTGTCGGCTCAAAGGGCGGCTGGGGCGAGTACAAAGTCACCGCAGGTCAGGCTGACTGGGCATGGGATTCAGGCTCGGCAAAGGACGGCATTTCCTACAATGCAGGCGATATCCCACGTATCCCGTCAAACTTCGACGACCTTGAGATAATCAACGGTACAACATGGAACGAAAATATCGTTTGTACCCGTGATATCAAAGTGGACGGCAATTCCCTCATCATGCTCCTCCAGCAGCCTTACGGCGCTATAGCCCAGACTCCGGGATGGGGCGCAGGATTCAATACAGGCGGCACACATACTATCTACAATTCCCTCTCATTCGTAGACAGCCCGGGTGAATTCTATTTTGACAAGACCGACAAGAAGCTGTACTACTACCCGAGAAACGGCGAAGATATGTCCTCTGCGGACGTTGAAGCGCCTGTGGCTGAACAGCTTATCGTCATCAAAGGAAAGGACACTTCCGACCGTGTTGAGAATATCTCATTCAGCGGTATCACCTTTGCCAATACAGAATATCAGCTCACCAACGTTGCAGGTTCTCACGGAAAGACCACCTGTCAGGCCGCACAGACCTACACGGCATATGCGGATTCAAACTGGCATAAGCGCAAATATGAAATGGCTGACACCCTCCCTGCAGCCGTTCATATCACCAACAGCAAGGACATCTCAGTTACAGGATGCGTTATCAAACATACAGGCGCTGATGGTCTTTCCATGTGCAACGACGTTATCGATTCCGAGATAAAGGGTAATTATATCACAGATATCACTTCAAGCGGTATCACCATAGGCCACCCTCAGCACATCTACATCGGTGACGCTTCATGGGACAACCATGAGAAATTCCCGAAAGGTGTCGAGGGCATCTGCAAGAACGATACTGTTTCCGACAATATGCTTTACGATATCAGCGTTGTCCACGGATTCGGCGGCTGTGCAGCTATCACCTCCTACTACGTTGACACGGTGAAGATACTCAACAACACTATCAGGAAGACCGCTTACAACGGCATACACCTTGGCTGGGGCTGGTGCAATTTCAAGGACTCCACCACCTGCCGCAACAACATGATATGCTATAACCGTGTCATCGACAGCCTTAACCGTCTCCACGACAGCGGCGGTATCTACACCATCGGTCAGATGGAAGGCACAGTCATAAACGAAAACTACATCCAGGGCATCCCCGCAGCAGGTTCATTCCAGCCGACTTACGGTCTCCACAACGATGAAGGAACTGCCTATATCGAGGAAAACGACAATGTTCTGGAGATAAGCCCGAATGTTACCTATACCATCAACTGTGAGGACTACGGTCAGAAGCACCACCTCAAGATAAAGCGCACCTACGCTACAGTAAAGAAAATGGGCAAGAATCCTCCTGACAGCGAGATCGACGACCCTATCGTGGTATCCGATAATGTATGGGATCTTCCGCAGTACAAGGTCTGCTTAAACTCAGGTGTATCCGATGAATACCGCAGTCTCGTTCCGAATTACGTGATCTCAGAAGCGGACTTTGTATTCCCTGCAAGCTGCAAGACCACCTGTTCAAGCAGTCTGCCTATCCGCAAAGGTGACGGCATAGTGTGGATAGCACCTGACGGCACAGACACATTCAAGGCAGGCGCTGACATGACAAGAGCATCAGCAAACGCCACATCTATCCGCACTCCTTCAAAGGAAGGCGAATACAGGATATACGTCACCGACAAGAGCGGTAAGATACTGAGCAAATCAGGACATATCCTCCGTCTCAGCGGCTCGGGCGGCAGTACAGATGATATCATCGAAGCCGAGAAGTATGACGAGCAGAAAGGCATACAGACCGAGAATTGCAGCGAGGGCGGAAGCGATGTCGCATACATCGAAAACGGCGACTACATCGGCTTCAAGAATATCGACTTCGGCAGCGGAACTGATTCCATAAGCTTCAGAATAGGCTCAAACGGCGCAGAGGCATCCATCGAGGTAAGACTCGGTGCGGCTGACGGAAAACTCATCGGCACTCTT
Organism: Ruminococcus flavefaciens; assembly: GCA_902792495.1. Classification (GTDB taxonomy): domain Bacteria; phylum Bacillota; class Clostridia; order Oscillospirales; family Ruminococcaceae; genus Ruminococcus; species Ruminococcus flavefaciens_Z. The sequence goes on from CADBAC010000275.1 coordinate 2,826, forward strand.
CCTGTAAAGAGTACAGGCGGCTGGCAGACTTGGAACACCCAGACCTGCGCTATTGAGAATACCTCGGGCAGGAACAATGTTTACTTCGTATTCAAGGGCGGCGACGGCTACCTTTTCAACATCAACTGGTGGAAACCCGACAAACCGTCCGAACCCATTATCTACGGTGACCTTGACGGCGACGGAGAAGTTGACGTATTCGATCTTATCCTCATGAGAAAAGCTGTAGAAAATGGTGATACAGAGCGTTTTGAAGCGGCCGATCTCAACTGTGACGGCGTGATAGACTCCGAAGATCTCACATATCACAGCGAGTATCTCCACGGCACACGCAAGGCACTGCCTGTTGAATAAACAGCTTAGGCAACACCGCACAAAGCCCGCCTGACGGCTTTGCACTGAATCTGCGGACATATTTTCCGTCATCTTGCACAGAAATCCCTTGACATACGATAGTAGGGCTGCGCCTTTGTGTTACTCCATTGCTTGTTTTGCCGCCTGATACAGCTTCCATGCCGCTGTCTCGGGACTTGCCTTATCATAGAGGACCTCATTGCATTCCGCCATGAAAGCATCTATTACATCTGCATTTTCGAGAAATGGCTGCATACTCAGCATATTGTCATCGGCATCCATTTTCTGTGAAGCCTCATACTGTATGCCCTGAAGCATCCCTTCCTCGTCCATATATTTCTTCGCATCCGAACTGAGAGGTATTCCCTTTTCTACGCCCTGAAGCAAAGCCATTTCACGGCTGTTGACAAGAAAGTCCACCAGCATGGCCGCTTCTCTCGGCTGTTCGGTATTCTTGCTGACTGCATAAAGCTGGGCAGGCTTAGCGTACCAGCCCACACCGCTTTTCTCGGGGTCAAAGTTCGGGTAATCCGCAACAACTATATTGTCTCCTGCATCGATACGTGGTGAAAAATAATTTGCAGCGTCACTTACCCATGCTATGGCACCTGCATAATTACAGTTGTCGATCTCGGTGCGGACGAAATATTCTACCTGTGGTATGACTTTGGCCTCCACCATTTCACGGTATTCCTCCAGCATGATCTGAAAATCCTCAGCCTCAAACCGCAGACTGCCGTCATCGTTCAGGAGAGTTTTACCGTTCTGCTGTTCCGCATAAGCCAGAAGCACAAGCCACATCGACTTCTGTGCGCCTGCCAGCGGATACACACCGTCCTTCTTCATCACCTTTGCGGCGGCGAAGAAATCGTCCCACGTTTTTGGAACATCCAGACCGTACTTCTCATACAGCGTCTGATTGATGTAAATGGTCTCGGTATTCATGGCGATCGGCACCGCATTGAGTATGCCGTTCATTCTGCCGTACTCCAGATATTCGTCGGTGAAAGTGGAGAGGTCAAGAACATCCTTCTGCTGTTCAAGGTCATAGTAGCCCTTACCGTCGGGAGAATGGTCAGTCAGCCAGCCGAAATTGATCTGCATAACATCGGCCTCGGTATTTGAAACCATTCTGACATGGCTTCTTGCCTCATATCCCGACCACTCAGAGTAGCTGCAATTCACCTTGATATCGGGGTGAAGTTCCTCGAATTTATGTACAGCCTCAAGTGTGTACTCGTTTCTTGTGTCATTTCCCCACCACGAAAAGGAGATCTGAGTCTGCTGGTGGTGTTCGGTGACTACCTTTTCACCGCCGCATCCTGCAAGTGAAGCGGAAATAACAGCTGATGAAAGAAGTACAGCTATACAGCGCCATATCTTTTTCATTCTGTCTCCACCTCCTCCTTGTCGCTGAAGAATGTGAAAATATCCTTACCTCTGTGCTTTGAAAGGTAAAGCGCCTCATCAGCGGCTGAATACAGTTCGGAGAAGCTGCTGCCGTCCTCGGAGAACATG
>CADBAC010000276.1 GCA_902792495.1 Ruminococcus flavefaciens
ATCCCGACCATACGCCTAAAGTTGCGGCTATGGTGTCAAATGTCTACGACTACGATTTCATCGTCACGGACAGCGAATATGAAGCCCTTCTTCTCGAATGCAGCCTTATAAAGCAGCATAAGCCCAAGTACAACATCCTGCTGAAGGATGACAAGGGATACCACTACATCCGCATTTCCGATGAGGAGTATCCACGCATAACCAACGAAAAAAACACGCTTCAGCCCGGCCGCTATCTGGGACCTTACACCAGCGGCTTCATCACAAAAGAAGCTGTCAGTGAGGCCAACCGTGTGTTCATGCTGCCAACCTGCCACAGGAAATTTCCGCAGGATATCGGCAAAGGCAGGCCATGTCTCAACTATCATATAAAGATGTGCATGGGCGTTTGCCGTGGCAGGATAAGCCGTGAGGAATACAACAATGCCGTTGAACAGGCTGTGGAATTCATCAGAAGCGGAAGCGCACAGTCCGTTGAGCGGATGGAAGAAGAAATGAATCAGGCGGCGGAAAATCTGGAATTTGAAAAGGCCGCCATGCTTCGTGACCGCATTACTGCTGTGAAAAAAGCCGCCGAAAAGCAGAAAATGATAAACAGCGGTGTGGATTCCGCCGATATCATCGGTATCGCCGAATATTACGACGGCGTGTACGTTTCGGTGCTGATGTACCGTGAAAACCGCCTTTACGACAAGGCTGTGTTTGAACTTGAAAAGCCCGACGGTACAGAAGACCTTCTGTCTCAGTTCATGCAGAATTTCTACTACGGCAAGCAGGACGTTCCGAAAACCGTCATAATCGGCCATATGCCCGATGATGCGGAACTTATCACAGCCATGATGGAACAGCAGTCGGGACGCAGGACAAAACTCCACGTACCGCAGAAAGGCCGTCAGCTTGAACTTCTCCGTCTTGCCAAGAACAACAGCGCCGAGTATGCCGCTATAAAAAATGACCGCACAGGCAAAGAAGTCATCGCCCTCGAACAGCTTGCGAAAAGTCTCGGACTTGCCAAGCCGCCACGCTATATCGAAGCATACGATATCTCCAACCTTTCATCCGAATCAATGGTTGCCGGAATGGTGGTTTTCGAGGACGGCAGACCGCTGAAAAAAGCCTACAAGCGCTTCACCGTGAAAGAACAGGAACTTCAGAACGACTACGGCAGTATGCATGAGGTGCTGAAACGCAGGCTTATGCATATCGTCAATCAGGAGGGCGACGAATACTTCACACGCACTCCAGACCTGATACTCCTTGACGGCGGCATAGGCCACGTAAATGCGGTTGCGCCCATACTCCGTGAACTGGGGCTGAATATCCCGCTTTTCGGCATGGTCAAGGACAACAAGCACCGCACCCGTGCAATTGCTACGGGAGGCCGTGAGATCCAGATAAACGGGCTGCGTTCCGCTTTCGACCTTGTTACAAGGATACAGGACGAAGTCCACCGCTACTCTGTGGCGTTCATGCACTCCAAACACAAGAAAAAGACCTACAGTTCGGAACTTCTCACGGTAAAGGGTATCGGTGAGAAGAAGGCCGCAAAGCTGATGATGAAGTACAAAACAAGGGCAAACCTCCTTCAGGCGACTCCTGATGAACTTGCTGTTACGGCAGGTGTCAGCATCACCGTTGCGCAGGAACTGTGGAAAGTCCTTCATAACTAATAAAGACAGCCAAATTACTTAAATGTATTTCCAGCTGTTGCGCATAATGGTAAAAATAATACTTGTCTTTTTATAAAACAGCCACACTTAAACACTTAAATAGTAAACTAAATATCAGCACTGTTATCAAATCTTATATCCGCTCATTGTCGGTTTTTGACAAAATACCATTGAACCTCTGATAAATAATCTCATCGGGAAATATTGACATGTTTGTATAAAAAGGGTATAATATTATTGTTTGTATAATCCTTGCGTATATGAAAAAAACTGAAAAGGAGATGTTCTTTTGAACACAGATTCAATTTCATTCGATCTTGGCTGTAACTTTGATTACAAGCTTTTTGATTTTGTCGATCAGTACGACAAAAAGCACGCTATCAACAGCTTCTTCGGTAAGCTCAAGCACGATGGCCTCCCGGGCGGCCGTACTGCTTCTATCATCCCTGACTTCACTCTTGATCAGCTGGCTGATTATGTTCAGGAATGTAAGAAGCGTGACATCACTTTCAACTACCTGATCAATCCTCTCTCAATGGATCAGAACGAGATAGATCCTGTTGTAGGTAAGCAGATCCGTGACTTCATGCACCAGATGTATGACCTCGGTATCAGAGCTTTCACTCTCAACTCACCTATCCTCATCAAGTATGCAAAGAGAGAATTCAAGGATGTTTTCATCACTCTCGGCCTTTATGCATATCCTACAACTATCCAGCACATCGAGTACTGGAGAAACTGGGGCGTTGACGAGATCACTCTCGACCACGGCTTCAACAGAAGATTCGATATCCTCAGAAACCTCCTTACACAGTATAAGGATACTGATCTTCACCTCCGTGTTATCGCTAACAACCTCTGCCTCAGAGAATGTCCTTTCCGTCTTGCTCACGGATGTTTCGTTGGTCATTCCGATCCTGAGAAGTTCTCTATGGACTACTCACTGGTAAACTGTGCATACAAGAAGGTAACAACTCCTGCTGCTATCCTTACAGCTGAGTTCATCCGTCCTGAGGATGTTCACTACTACAGAGAGCTTGCTGAAGAGACAGGCAACAAGAACTTCTCTATCAAGCTCATCGACAGAACAAGAACTACAGACTTCCTCCACAGAGTTGTTAAGGGCTACATGGAAGAGTCTTACGACGGAAACCTCCTCGATATCGTAAACTGGCCACAGGCTAAGACTATCGCTACACTCCCACCCGATGCTGCTAACCCACAGGGCACTGCTCCTCAGGGTAAACCTGCCGGTGCTCCTCCAATGGGCAAGCCTGCAGGCGGTCCTCCTCCATGGGTAATGGAAGGCAGACCTCCAAGACCTGGCGAGCCTGAAGAATGGGCTAAGGCAAACGGCATCACAGCTCCTCCCGCAGGTATGCCTGCAGGCGGTCCTCCTCCCGGTGTTCCTAACATGAGATGGATGGATCTCCTCAAGCCTGAGGCAATGATGGCTTACGGCAGAACAATGCATCTTCCTAAGCTCTACGTTGACAACAAGAAGCTTGACGGATTCCTTGAGCACTTCATCCACAACAACAAGTGCGGACAGTCACTCTGCGTTAACGATATCCTCGAGCCCGGCCAGACAGCTCCTAATGCTTGTGCAC
>CADBAC010000277.1 GCA_902792495.1 Ruminococcus flavefaciens
GGAAGTTCCCGGATATGCACTTGCAGACCAGAACGGCGACCAGCTTGCAGGGCTTTTCTACGGCGGCGGCTTCGGACTCCTCGGCAGACAGCTTGGCGGTTTCGCAGCTATCGCAGCATTCACAGCAATCTCAATGGCAATAGTATTCTATGCTATTAAAAAAACTATCGGTCTCCGTGCTTCCGAGCAGGAAGAGATCATCGGACTTGATGTTACAGAACACGGTCTTATCTCATCTTACGCTGATTTTGCTCCTTCAATGGGAGATGTCTCAATGCACGGCTACACTAAGGACGATGCCAAGAGCGTCAAGAAAGTCGGTACTCCCGAGGCTCCGAAGGTACCTGTTGAACAGGCAGTCGTTGTTGAGAATTACTCCGCTCCTGCTCCTGACGGCAGACCTAAGATGACAAATATAGTTGTTGTGTTCAAACAGCAGAAACTCCAGCAGTTCATTGAAGCTATGGAATCTATAGATGTTAAGGGTATCACAGTGACAAACGTTCTCGGCTGCGGTATGCAGAACGGTCAGCGCAACTACTACCGTGGTACAACTGTAGAAATGAATCTGCTCCCGAAAGTTAAAGCTGAGATAGCTGTATGCGCTGTTCCTGTAGAAAAGGTAGTTGCAGCAGCAAAATCAGCTCTCTATACAGGCAACTACGGCGACGGTAAGATGTTCATTTACGATATCGAGAACGTCATAAAGATCCGTACAGGCGAAGAAGGCTACAACGCACTCCATGATTCTGAGGAGTGGGAAAGATCCTAAGCTGATAAGAAGTCAGGAAAGCTGAATATTTCTGCCCGATATATATCGTCGGCTTTCCTGCTTCTTTCAATATATAATATAGGATTTGTCCGCTGAGAACAAATCCTTAAAAGGGAGAATCAGAAATGTCAAAATTTATTTTCGTAACAGGCGGAGTTGTTTCAGGACTTGGCAAAGGCATTACAGCTGCATCACTGGGAAGACTTCTCAAACAGCGTGGGTATAAGGTGACGATACAGAAGTTCGACCCCTACATCAATGTAGACCCCGGAACTATGTCTCCGTTTCAGCACGGAGAGGTGTTCGTTACTGATGACGGTGCCGAAACAGACCTTGACCTCGGTCACTACGAGCGCTTCGTGGACGAAAATCTTTCTGTACACTCCAATGTGACGACCGGCAAGATATACTGGAATGTTATCACCAAAGAACGCCGCGGCGACTATCTCGGCGGAACTGTGCAGGTAATACCGCACATCACTAATGAGATAAAAGACAGAGTCTACAGTGCCGCAAACGAAGCCGGTGCAGACGTTGTTATAACCGAAATAGGCGGAACTGTAGGTGATATCGAGTCTACTCCGTTCCTCGAGGCGATACGTCAGGTCGGAACTGAACAGGGACGCGAAAATGTATGCTATATCCACGTTACTCTTGTTCCGTACATTGCAGGTTCTGAGGAACTCAAATCAAAGCCGACTCAGCACTCAACAAAAGAACTTCTTTCCATTGGCATACAGCCTGATATCATTGTCTGCCGCACAGAAAAGCGAATCCCCGATGACATGGCTGAGAAGATAGCACTCTTCTGCAACATCAGAAAGGAAGACGTTATACAGAATCTTACAGCACCGTCGCTTTACGAAGTTCCTCTGTGGCTTGAAGATGAGGGACTTGCCCACTCTGTCTGCCGTCATCTCGGTCTTACGGACAGTAACCCCGACCTCACCGAATGGACAGAAATGGTACATCGTGCAGAGAATGCGCACAAAAATGTTACTATCGGACTTGTCGGCAAATACGTCGAACTCCACGACGCTTATCTCTCTGTCGCAGAAGCACTCCGTCACGGCGGCATAGTCAACGATGCGGCAGTTGATATAAAATGGATAGACTCGGAGGAAGTCTCAGCAGAAAATGCCGCTGATATATTTGCTGACTGCAACGGTATCATCGTCCCCGGCGGATTCGGTCACCGCGGAGTTGAGGGTATGATAGAGTCAATACGCTATGCCCGTGAAAATAAAGTTCCATTCTTTGGAATATGTCTTGGTATGCAGATGTCGGTAATCGAGTATGCGAGAAATGTATGCAATCTCAGCGGGGCAAATTCTGCCGAATTCGGTGAAACTCCCTACCCCGTCATAGATATCATGGACGAGCAGAGAAACATCGATCAGAAAGGCGGTACAATGCGTCTGGGACTGTATCCCTGCAAGCTTTCCGAGAACTCAAAATGCCGCAGTATTTACGGCGACGAACTTATCTATGAGCGCCATCGCCACCGTTATGAGTTCAACAATGCATTCCGCAAGATACTGACCTCAAACGGACTTCACATCGCAGGTCTTTCACCTGATGAAAAGCTGGTGGAGATAGTGGAACTCCCCGATCACCCTTGGTTCGTGGGAGTTCAGTTCCACCCCGAATTCAAATCAAGACCAAACAAACCGCACAAGCTTTTTGCGGATTTTATAAAAGCATCGCTTGAAAAATAAGGAGGATAATTATGGAAAAGGTAACAGAATATTTCGGTTCAATGGTATTTGACGACAGAATAATGAAAGCAACACTTTCTGAAAAGGTTTACAAGTCTCTGAAGCGCACTATCGACAGAGGAACTCCGCTCGATATTTCAGTCGCTAACGCTGTAGCCGCCGCAATGAAAGACTGGGCGATAGAACTTGGTGCAACCCACTACACTCACTGGTTCCAGCCAATGACAGGTGTTACTGCCGAGAAGCACGACAGCTTTATCTCCCCTGCCCCTGACGGCAGAGTTATCATGGAATTCTCAGGCAAGGAGCTTGTAAAGGGTGAGCCTGACGCTTCCTCATTCCCGTCAGGCGGACTTCGTGCAACATTTGAAGCTCGCGGCTACACTGCATGGGACCCCACTTCATACGCTTTCGTCAAGGACGGTACACTTTATATCCCAACAGCTTTCTGTTCATACACAGGTGAAGCACTTGATAAGAAAGTACCGCTTCTCCGCTCTATGGAAGCTATCAACAAGCAGGCACTGCGTATCTTAAAGCTTTTCGGAAACACAAGCGTAAAGAGCGTAAAGACCTCTGTCGGACCCGAGCAGGAGTACTTCCTCGTTGACCGTGATATGTGGAAGAAGCGTAAAGACCTTATCATGACCGGCCGCACTCTTTTCGGTGCAATGCCGCCCAAGGGTCAGGAAATGGACGACCACTATTTCGGCTCTATCAAGCCAAGAGTTGCAGAGTATATGGCTGACCTCGACCACGAATTATGGAAACTCGGTAT
>CADBAC010000278.1 GCA_902792495.1 Ruminococcus flavefaciens
GCTTATGGTCAGCGTGGTGGTGAAATAGTCACTTCCAAGCTCCTTAGCCTTTGCCGCCGCCATTCGCAGACGGTATTCGATACACTTCCGGCACCTCTCACCACGCTCGGGCAGGTCTTCCAGTCCCTTTGCAAGTGCAAAAAAGGGAGCGGAGTCATAGGGCTCTTCGATGACGGTGATATCCAGTCCCAGTTCCTTCACAAGCCTTTTCAGTTCGCTGAGACGGAACTCGAATTCGCTTTCGGGGGAAATGTTCGGGTTGCAGAAATACAGCGTGATATCGAAATGCTCATGCAGAAAAAGCAGGGTATGACTGGAACAGGGAGCACAGCAGGCGTGAAGGAGAAGCGACGGTTTTTCGCCGCTTTTCTCCAGTTCTGCCATTTTCTCGTCCAGCATCCTGCCGTAATTTACCTTGTTCATTACTTATCCTCAAGCTTTTTCAGAGCCTTGAGTTCGTCCTTGTTGACCCTTATCTCAACGTCCTTCAGCAGCTTTACTTCGCTTCTGTCCAGAGTAACGGGAACTTCGGATTTCTCGGTCTTGACTCTCAGCTTTCCTGTGATGAGGTTAACGTCCTCCACCTTGCCCTTGTCGCCGTCGGGAGTTACGACTACTGCGCCCATTTTCGGGGTTATCTTCAGCAGTTCCTCGTAAACGTTCTGCTCATTTTTGAGACAGCACATAAGTCTGCCGCAGGTGCCTGATATTTTTGTAGGATTGAGGGACAGTCCCTGTTCCTTTGCCATTTTGATGGATACAGGCTGAAAATCGCCCATGTAGCCCTTACAGCAGAATTCCCTGCCGCAGATCCCCAGACCGCCAAGTATCTTAGCCTCGTCACGTACACCTATCTGACGCAGTTCGATACGTGTTCTGAAAACGGATGCCAGATCCTTTACCAGTTCACGGAAGTCAACACGGTTCTCGGCTGTGAAGTAGAAGAGAAGCTTGTTGTTATCGAAGGTACACTCAACGTCCACAAGGTTCATGCTGAGTTTCCTTGCGGCTATCTTCTCCTCGCATATTTTGAAAGCTTCCTTTTCACGCTGCTTGTTCTTCTCGACAGTTTTCATGTCGTTCTCGTCAGCAAGGCGGATTATCGGCTTGAGTGGAGAATTTATCATCTCGTCGGGTATCTCTCTGTTAGCGATAACGACTTCGCCGCATTCGATGCCTCTTACGGTCTCGACGATAGCACGGTCTCCCACATTAGCCTTGATATTGCCGGGGGAGAAGTAATATATTTTTCCTACGCTCTTGAAGCGTACACCAACTATTTCTTTCATGTATAACTCCAGTTCAGATGATTTCGATTATCTCGGCAGCCAGCGCCGCCATTGCAAGAGGTATGGTGACATTGCAGTCAACGGCTTTGTTTGCCAGTTCGATCTTATTGTGAATGCGTACAGACTGATATGGGGTTATCCTTCCCGAAAGGGCGGCAGCGTTTTCACGGCTGCATCCTATCAGTTCTGCGTTTTTATCTCTGCCCAGCACAGCAGCGTCACGGATCAGCTTATCAAGCATTGACAGGACGTTCTTCACATCGTTCCTGCCGCTTCCGAGAGAGAAAAGCTGTGCATTGAGGGAATATTCATCTTTTCTTATTATACTATCAGCGAGGCCTTTTGTCAAATCCACCTGCCTGCGGAGTTCCTCGTTCCGGATATAATCGCCGCACATACCGATATTTCCGTGGAAGCATCTGACAGCGCTTTCGGCTTCTTCGGGAGTGCAGTCGTCCTCGATGAGCGCTTTTTTCGCCTCCTCATCTGTAACAGTGGAGACTCCGAAGCATACGCATCTTGAAATAATGGTAGGCAGGAAGTCTGTCCGTGAGTTGCAGGTGAAGATGAAGTAAGCGTATTCGGGCGGTTCCTCTATCAGCTTCAGCAGGACATTCTGAGTACGTGGGTCGGTGTTCTTGCAGTCGGTGAAGATGCACACCTTTCTGCCGCTGGAGTTGTTGGGCTTGATGTAGGCCTGATTGATGACAGCACGGGCGGTCTCAACGGAATATCCGCCTAATTTACCGCTGGTGGGAGCGTATATCACATCGGGGTGGTAGCCCATGTCAACATTGTGGCAGGCATTGCACTTGCCGCATGGCCTTCCGTCAACGGGAGATTCACACATCAGCGACATGGTGTAGTATTTGGCCATAAGCCGTTTGCCGCTGCCTTTTTCTCCGCAGAAAATAACGGACTGGGCAGCCTTGCCGTTTTTTATCATATTTGCTATCGTAGACAGCAGGTATTCATTTCCGTATATATTCTTCATGTTATTTTCCTTTTGCTGCGTGCAGAGGCGGATATCATCCGCCCGACGGACTGTCCGGCCGCTGTGCGTCCATACAGTCGGTTTCGTGTTATTTTTCGTGTAAGGCACGGGACGTCGAGGACGCCGTCCCCTACATATCACTGACGCACCACTAATACTTTATCAATATCATAGCGTTTGAAAAGCTCGATGCATGAGCGGTCGATGACTTCGCCGCTTGCCGCAATCGGTATCGCAGGAGGGCACGGCACTTTCACGGAAGCGCAGATGCGTCCCTCGGCTTCTTCGACCGGTATTTCTTCACAGGGAGAGAATGCCGCTTCACGTATGGACATGGCCTTTTCCGGCAGAGCGATGCTGAAGCTTTCCCTTATCGGTTCATGCTTTCGTGCGGAGCGCAGAGCAGTGTCAAGAGCCTCCGTCAGCTTTGCGTAGTCCCCGGCAGTGCTCACAGGCGACATGAGAAGTATCAGAAGGGAGCTGTCGGAATATTCGCATTCAGCGCCGTTTGCACGAAGTCTCTCAGCCAGTTCATTGCCGTCGTATCCGCATTCCGCCGCCATTACCGTGATGTGGAAAGGCTCGCTTTCGGCAAATATGAGCCTGTCGGAGAAGTGACTTTTCAGCTTCTGCACAGACCGCATACCCTCAGCGATATCATCGGCTATGCGGTCGCAGATGTATCTGTTGCAGAGGTCGAGGCTTGCCATTATAAGATAGGAGGGACTTGTGGAGCCGAAGAAACTCATGGCCTGTTTCAGCCTTCCCACGTATTCTTTGCAGGATGTGTGGAGCATTGCCCCGCCTGTCAGCGCAGGCAGCATTTTGTGTGCGGAGTCGCAGCACAGGTCGGCTCCCAGATTCATGGGGTGGATATTTTTCGGCAGAAAAGCAAGATGAGCGCCGTGAGCGTTATCCACCAGAAGTTTCGCTCCGTACTTTCGGCATACAGCCGCAAGAGAGCGGATATCG
>CADBAC010000279.1 GCA_902792495.1 Ruminococcus flavefaciens
AGGGGGCTTAATGTCTGCTTCATCAACCCCCTTCACTTTACTACCGTGAAAATCGGAAAAGTGGGAAAGATTTTCGGGATTTTTTTCTTCAAAAAGAAGAAAATCAGCACTATGCACAAAACAGTCTATTCGTTTTCGTGCAAGATAATATACTCTTTTAGCTTCTCCTTTGCAAGCCTGAGACGATACCTCACCATATTCTTTGTAAGCCCATATTTGCTTGCAAGATACATCAAAGTAACCTTGTTCGCGCTATAAAAATAGTCCTTTATCAGTGCATAACCCTCCGGAAATTCTGCTTTGAGCATCTCCATTGCAGTAGGCAGATAATCAAGCCGAGATTGAAATAGGGCTTCTTTTTCGGCTGCGATCTCGTTTACAGGAAGAGTCGAGGGATCGGCTATGACAGTCACAAGCTCGTCATAATCTACGGAATATGCCCGAAAGTCCGCTTCTTTCTCCTCGATCCACATCTCCTTGCGCCTGAGCTTGTTATATTCATCTTCAATATGGCGCGGAACATCGTCGCCGAAGTGCGTATAGAAAAACTTTCTCATTACTTGCTGCCCTCCATATCAGAGAGAAGCACAGTAAGCGGTCGCTCCTTATTCGCTTTCAGTACACGATTACAATATGCAAGTGAAAATCTTTGGTCATTTGCACAGCCATCCATGAAATCACGGATGATGTACTCTCTGTTATCGAGCGTGGCATTACCGTCAGGCAATACGTTATGTGTGATCGTAAAAAGGTGTCTCTGCTGACAGGAAAAAAGACCGAGGGCTATACATATAGCACAAAGATAGTCACGCTTTATCCCTCTGCGGCCTTTACGGTAACGAGAAATAGAGCTTGCTGAGATCCCGGTCATCGTCGCAAGCTGATTTACACTGACATCGAGTTCTTCCATATAGCGGAACAAAGCACTCGACAGCGGCTCGTTAATCAGATTGACGATTTTCTCAGAATCAGTTGTGCCAAACACAGCTTTTTTGTAATCGAATGTGTAAGGCTTTCCGTTTTTGATAGCGTTAAAGCGTTTATTATATGCCTCATTCATGTTCATTACCATCCTTCCTGTCGGACGGCAATGTACCAATGAACAAGGCAGACTGTCATTCGGAATTATTCCGTCCGACAACCAAACATCACTCGTTCATTTGATCGCATCTTATTCAATTACCATACAGTGATCGAGTAACCCCTTGCGCAATAGGTTCACCGTATAGTCCACGCATATTGAAATGCGTTCCTATCCATTATAAACCATATCGCTTCAAAGTTCCAGAGTTCAGGTGTTCCCGAACGGAAATGCAGCAGCCAGTGAATAAACAGCGTAAAATCGTGTTTTTCAGTTGAATTTGGCTGTTGCGCAAATTATACGAATCTGCATGATAATTGCCTTGCTTTCGATATGAAGCTTAGAAAACAGGCATTTCCGTTTGGGCAATTTTTCACGAAAATTTTACGCTTTAATCACAGAAAAAGCGGCCTGAGCTGCTCAGACCGCCTGTTATCGCTTATGATCGACTTGCGTACCGATACTGCGACACCACTTAATAAATCTGCAAGGCAATCTATGCAGACTGTGATCCTATCTCATTGTACAGTAATCCATTATCACCCCCTCATAGACCGAAATGAAACGATCATGTCTGTATGGCACTGTCAATGATATTATCGCATTATCGAGTTGTATGCTTGTCTATGTTTTAGACCGGATATTTTTCTTGATTATAACAAAAGAGCCGTTATCCAATAACAGCTCTCGTCATATGTGAACCTTGACTCCGGTGGGATCAAGGTCGGTCATAATGAAGGGAGCGCTCATTCACCGATAATATCCTCATCAGTAAGCTCGATCTCTCCATTCTCCTTTTCATATTCCTTTATTTTCTCTTTTACGAGCGTTTCGATCATGTTGGTCATGGAACGGTTTTGTGACTCTGCAATCTTCTTGATCTTTGCGTGGTCAATCAGATTCAGGCGAAGCGTAAACGAAGTTTTTATAATAGCCATAGCAATACCTCACTTTCACTATTATCATATCACTTTAGGCTTCTTTTGTATGCAGTCAGGTTGACACCACATTGATACCTTGATATAATAATTATAGTATTATTTGAAGCGAGGTATACCGGAATGTTGAACATATATACTGTAAGTTTCTTCGGGCATCGGAGCATTGAACGGGCATCAGAAGTCGAAAATCGCTTTGATAAACTCCTGCACGAACTGATCGCGCAGAAAGAGTATGTGGAGTTCCTTATAGGGCGTGATGGGGAATTTGACCTTCTTGCTTCTGCTGCAATTAAGAGAGCTGTCCGTGAATATGGATATGGCAATACGCATTTTACGCTGGTATTGCCGTACATGAAAGCGGAATATCGGGATAACGAAAAAGAATACCTCGACTACTATGATGAAGTCGAGGTATGTGCAGAGTCCGCAGATGCGCACCCGAAGGCGGCTATTCAGATACGCAATAGAAAAATGGTTGACAGGTCTGATCTTGTGGTGTGCTGTATTCAGCATAAAAGCGGCGGAGCTTATAAAACAATGCAATATGCTGAAAAACAAGGAAAAAGTATAGTAAACCTTGCAGATAATTAAAAAGGACGGCAGAGCCGCCCTTTTGATTCGTTCATTTGGATAGATTAAATTCTTTTACATACCCACTCACATCGACACCGCTTTCCATGTATCTGAGCAGTATCTCCGCACAAGCGTGAGCATCGCTGTCCGCCTTGTGATGGTCGAGGGCGATACCGTAGTGATCGCACATCACATTGAGATTATGCTTCATATTTGGAAGAATACGCCTGCCGATCTGGACTGTACACAGGTACTCCGCAGTCGGTTTCCAAGTGATACCGTAGCTCCGCAGGCAGGAACGCAGGACGCTCATATCAAAGACAGCGTTATGGGCAACAAGGATACCCTTATTCATGATAGGCTCTATCTTCTTCCAAAGCTCTGCAAAATTCGGAGCGCCCTTGACTTTCTCAGAATCTATGCCCGTGAGCTGCGTGTTGAAGTAATCGAAGTGTGTTTCGGGATCAACGAGCGAAAAGTAGTTCGCAGCGATCTTGCTATCCCTTATCGCTGTTATTCCTATCGCACTCATACGGTCGTTCGCACGATTCGGTGTTTCAACGTCAAATACTATGTAAATAGCCATATCCTTATCCTCTATCAGTATAGTTCCAACTTGCAGTCATATCCTGTGTCATTATGGTCAGCGA
>CADBAC010000280.1 GCA_902792495.1 Ruminococcus flavefaciens
CAGCAGATCGTGAACAGCGTCCTTGATCTTAGGATTGCGGAAGAATGCTGTGATGAACTTACCGCTTCCCTCAGGCTCGTCACCGCCGCTGAATCCGCCTGGGATCATGATGATCTGTGACTCACGGATAGCCTTCTCGAAGTAGTCAACGGACTCCTCGATATCGCCTGCAAACATATTGCGGATAACAACTGTCTCGGTAACAGCGCCTGCCTTCTCGAAAGCTCTTGCTGTATCGTATTCGCAGTTTGTACCCGGGAATACAGGGATGAGTACCTTCGGCTGTGCAGCCTTGATAGTAGCTGAGAGGTGGATATTCTCGTTGTAGGAATATGTCTCAGGCTTAGCGTCTGTAGTCTTGATCCTGCATGGGAATACAGGCTCAAGCTTGCCTTCCCATACTCTCTGGAGGCTGTCAAGACCCATTGTATACTCACGGGTAACGATGTTGTACTCGTTGATGGTCTGACCGATAAGGTGCTCGCCTTCCTCAGCCTCGCCGTTGAGTTCAACGATGAATGAGCCGTAGCATGGCTGGAAGAGCTGCTTGCCTGAAAGCTGTGCAAGGAACTCGAAACCGATCTTGTTACCGAAGCACATCTTAGCGATACCCTCAGCAACACCGCCGTAGCCGTTTGTCCAGATTGCGTTTGCTCTGCCGTCAGCGATGAGCTTCTCTACCTTGTCGAAGCAAGCCTTGATGCTGTCGAATACAGGGAGACCGTTCTCATCGTAAGCAGGAGTGATGAGTATAACAGGATTGCCTGCGGACTTGAATTCTGTTGAAACTATCTTATCAGCCTTAGCTGTTGAAACTGCGAATGAAACAAGTGTAGGAGGAACATCGATATTCTCGAATGTACCTGACATTGAGTCCTTTCCGCCGATAGAGCCGCAGCCCATTTCGAGCTGTGCCTTGAATGCACCGAGAAGTGCAGCCATAGGCTTGCCCCAGCGCTTAGGATCGTTCTGTGTTCTCTCGAAATATTCCTGGAATGTGAGCCAGCACTTCTTGTAAGTACCGCCTGCTGCAACTACCTTTGCGATAGACTCGATAACAGCAAGCATTGCGCCGTGATAAGGGCTCTTTGAAGATATATCGGGATTGTAGCCCCAGCCCATCAGTGAACAGGTGTTTGTCTCGCCCTTGAGTACAGGTATCTTTGCAGCCATAGCCTGTGAAGGAGTGAGCTGATATACACCGCCGAAAGGCATGAGAACTGTGCCTGCACCGATAGTTGAGTCGAACTTCTCGATAAGGCCCTTCTGTGAGCATACATTGAGGTTGGACAAGAGATGTGACCAGCTTTCAGCTGTATCAGGCATAACATCTTCCTCAGCCTTTGAAGGAGCCTCAACTTCGATGTCTGTATATTTAGGAGCGCCGTTGGAGTTGAGGAATTCACGGGAAAGATTAACGATAGTCTTTCCGTTCCAGTTCATCTTGAGTCTTGGCTCGTCAACAACATTAGCAACGAGAGTAGCCTCAAGGTTCTCCTTTGCAGCTTCTTCCATGAATCTCTTTACGTCGTAAGGAGCGATGACAACAGCCATTCTCTCCTGTGACTCGGAAATAGCTATTTCAGTACCGTCAAGACCGTCGTACTTCTTCGGAACTTTATTGAGGTCGATAACAAGACCGTCTGTCAGCTCGCCGATAGCAACGGATACACCGCCTGCACCGAAGTCGTTGCAGCGCTTGATAAGCTTTGTTACCTTAGGATTGCGGAACAGTCTCTGAAGCTTTCTCTCCTCGGGAGGGTTACCCTTCTGTACCTCAGCACCGCAAGTCTCCAGTGATTCGAGAGTTTGTGACTTTGATGAACCTGTAGCGCCGCCGCAGCCGTCACGGCCTGTCTTGCCTCCGAGTAGGATAACAACGTCGCCTGCAACAGGTGCTTCACGGCGGATATTCTCAGCAGGAGCAGCACCGAGAACAGCGCCTATCTCCATACGCTTAGCAACATAGCCGGGGTGATAAACTTCAGCAACGTGGCCTGTAGCAAGACCGATCTGGTTGCCGTATGAGCTGTAACCGTTGGCAGCACCAACAGTTATCTTTCTCTGAGGAAGCTTGCCCTGGATGGTATCCTCAACGGGTACGAGAGGATTTGCAGCACCTGTTACACGCATAGCCTGATATACGTATGAACGGCCTGAAAGCGGGTCACGGATAGCGCCGCCGAGACAAGTAGCAGCACCGCCGAAAGGCTCGATCTCAGTAGGATGGTTGTGGGTCTCGTTCTTGAACATGAGGATCCAGTCTTCAAGTTCGCCGTCGATATCGACCTTGATCTTGACCGAGCAAGCGTTGATCTCCTCGCTCTCGTCAAGATCGGGAAGCTTGCCGTCAGCCTTCAGCTTCTTTGCAGCGAGAGTACCGATATCCATAAGAGTGATGGGCTTGTCTGTTCTGCCCAGTTCCTTGCGGACATTGAGGTACATATCATAAGTATCCCTGATGTATGGAGTATCTATATCCACCTTCTCAACATTTGTGAGGAATGTGGTATGACGGCAGTGATCTGACCAGTAGGTATCGATCATGCGGATCTCTGTGATAGTGGGGTCACGGTGTTCTTCGTTCTTGAAGTAATCCTGACAGAACCTGATATCATCGTAATCCATAGCAAGGCCAAGCTTGTCCACGAAAGCGTGAAGGCCTGCTTCGTCCAGCTGAGTGAAACCGTCGAGAGTCTCGACAGTTGTGGGGATCTCATAATTAGTGTCGAGAGTCTTTACCTTTTCAAGTGAAGCTTCACGGCTCTCAACAGGGTTGATGATGTATGACTTTATCTTATCGAATTCAGCGTCGGATATATCGCCCTTGATGATGTAGATACGAGCATTTCTCACACGGCAGCGCTCGCCCTGACGAAGGATCTGGATACACTGCTCACAGCTGTCTGCTCTCTGGTCGAACTGACCGGGGAGGTACTCAACAGCGAATACTCTCTCATCGCCTTTGATCTCGGGCATCTCACGACATACTGTATCAACAGCAGGCTCGGAGAATACTGTATTTACAGCAGCCTCGAAATCCTCTTCGCTGAGCTTGTCTGCGTCGTATCTGTTAAGTACTCTTACATTTTCGATATCTATTCTCAGAGCGGTCTTGATATCGCTGAGAACGGACTGAGCCTCAACTGCAAACTCAGGCTTCTTTTCCACATAAATTCTGAATACGGACATAAAGAACTCCTCTCAATAATTCGGAATGCGGAATGCGGAATGCAGAATTATCCGAATTCCGCATTAAATTTTGTTAGTAGGATAGGTGTTCGGGTCTGCCGAAGCAATCATCCGAACTGCTACTTTCTATTATAACACTTATTATCCGATTACGCAAACTTTTTTCGGGATTTTTCCGTGAAATTTTTATTAATGTGTAATCGGGGGCATATCCGTGGTGAAATTCTGTACTATTTTCACGTTCAAACAGCACGGGAACAGTCTTTCCCACCAGTGAAGCCAGATATTTTTCACGGCATTCCCCTGCCGCCGCTGTCATTTTCTGCCACCTTACAGTCTTGACATTTTCGGGTACCTGCCCATCCATTTTGTCCGCACGGGTGCCGTGCCTGCGTGAATAGCGGAAAACGTGAACTTTTGCGAAGCCGATCTTCTTCACGAAAGCCGCCGACTCTGCGAAGTCCTCATCGGTCTCCTGCGGAAATCCCACCATGACATCGGTGGTGAACGAACAATCGGGGAAGATACGGCGTATCCGCTCCGTCAGCTGATAGTATTCCTCAGCGGTGTATTTGCGGTTCATTGCTCTGAGTGTGCGGTCACATCCGCTTTGCAGTGATAAATGGAACTGCGGACAGAACTGCGGTATCGCCGCAAGCCGCATGAGCATATCCTCCGACATCATCTCAGGCTCAAGGGAACCGAGACGGATGCGCTCAATGCCCTCGGTCTCAGAGCAGACCTTTGCTGCGTCTGCCATATCATAGCCGAATTCTCTGCCGTAGAAAGCGAGATTTATTCCCGTGAGGACTATCTCCTTCTTGCCGTTTGCAGCGATATCGGCTATCTCCCGACGTACTATCTCTATGGGCTTTGAGCGGCAGCGTCCCCTTGCAAACGGAATCATGCAATAGGAACAGAACTGATCGCAGCCGTCCTGTATCTTCACGAAAGCACGGGTGTTGTCGTCAAAGCGTGAGCATACGATAGGCTCGAATGGTTCACCCTTGATATATGGGGAAATGCTGACAATGCGATGTCTGTCCGCAAGACATTCCTCCACCAGCGCAGGGATCCCGCTTCTGTCCTTAGTGCCGGCTATGATATCCGCATCCGTCAGCTTTGCCGCCTCGTCGGGACTTGCCTGCGGATAGCATCCCGTAAGCGCTATCACCGCATCGGAGTATCTCAAATCCACGCTCACGGAAAAGCGACTTCATGCATTCGGTCTCATAGTGATTCACCTTGCAGCCGAATGTTATAAAAAACACTTTGAACATAACTCACCTTCTAACTTTATGCAGTGCATTTTGTTACCACTTTGTAACTATTTTACTGTTTATTGATGTTTTATACAAAAAATCGATATCCACTTTATGCATAGTCAATAGTTTTCCGAATTTTTTTCCAACCCCTTGACATTGGGATTTTTTAGTGTTATTATAGAGGTGCGGAAGGGAAAGCCGCAGGAAGAAAAAGAAATAAACAAGAAAAAACAACCCAACATTTGAATCAGGAGGTAATAGTTATGACCAAAACAACTGTAAATCTTCAGGCAATCAACGACGTTAAGGAATTCGTCAATATCGTTATGAAGTACGATTTTGATATCGACCTCGTATCAGGCAGATACGCTGTTGATGCTAAGTCGATCATGGGTATCTTCAGCCTCGATCTCTCCAAGCCAATCGAACTCAACGCTCACACAGACGATGCTGACAAGTTCATGAAAGAGATCGACAAGTTCATCGTTAAGTAATAGCGCAAACAATAGCATATATCTTTAAAAGACGGCGTATGCCGTCTTTTTTGCAAGCTGGCGGCAGCTTGCCCCCGATCACGTTTCGCTCGCAAGCTCGCTTACTCTGTACGAAAACGCAAGTCTGCTTTCGCTCGCTGATACAAATGCGGGACAGTAATTCAGGCAATTTTGTAGAGGCGGATATCATCCACCCGTGGTCAGGCTTCGCAAGCCGCCCTTAATCTCTATTTGCCCTGCGCCTTACGCTCAGCTTCTTCAGCGGATCGTGAACACGTATGCTGCGGATATAATCGTATATCACATCAGGGTCAACTCCTGCGTTGTGCTGGCTCTGATAGAATTTCTTCAGTGTCTCTATATCCATGCCTACACCCTTTGGATAGGTCACATCCTTAGCCGCAAATACTACGGCTCCCTTTACGGGGATATCGTAGAATCTGCCCTTTTTCAGGTGGTGGACCACGTTATCCATGTGGGTCTTGTTCTGGTACTGAGGATTGCGGAATGTGTGGGTGTTCCTGCCTATCTTATGAGTCAGGAACTCGCCGCTTCCGGTGATCTCCCCAGACACGCCCTTAGTCTCGATGACAAGGATCCCGAATTTACCGATAACAAGATGGTCTATCTCGCAGGCTTTTTTATAAAGCGGCAGATAGACATTATTCATTATGTGGACCTTGTCCTTTCGGCTGACCTTTCTGAGAGCGTTTGCGACCTTCTTCTCAGCCGCTCTGCCCTTGCGGTTGCCTTTGCTGAAATAGCTGCACAGATACAGTATTATGAGCAGAACGATCACAGCTATGACTGCGCATAGTATCTGATTTTTGATAATGTAATTTATGATATCATTAAATTTTTCCATATGCATAATCCGTTTTTTTAAAGCAATAATACTTACAGACGCTCAGTAAGATTTTTTCAGAGCGTCACCAAAATCCCGAACAAGAGGTGTTCTCAATATGTGGGACAAGATCGCACTTATTCTCCTTATAATAGGCGGAATAAACTGGGGATTAGTGGGAATATTCGAGCTTGATCTGGTCGCATGGCTTTTCGGCGGTGCAGACAGTGTTCTTGCCAGAACAGTCTACATTCTTGTAGCGATCTCGGCAGTATGGTGCATCTCTCTCCTTTTCAGAAAGGAAGAGGCACTTTCTTATCAGCGTTCAGACCACTGATCTTTTGACGTCTCCTTCATGATGCCGTAAGGAGACGGGAGCGGACCATAGTGTCCGCTTACATAAGTTCACCGTTCTGTAGGGGACGGCGTCCCCGACGTCCCGAATATAAAACGTCCGCTTACATATACAAAAAGGGAGGCTTTTCAGCCTCCCTGTATTTATTAGTCGCTGATGTAAGGAAGCAGAGCGATGTGTCTTGCTCTCTTGATAGCAACTGTAAGCTCACGCTGATGGAAAGCGCAAGTACCTGTTACACGTCTTGGAAGGATCTTAGCTCTTTCAGTCATGCACTTTCTGAGCTTTGCAAGGTCCTTATAGTCAATTCTCTCGATTCTGTCAGCGCAGAACATACAAACCTTCTTGCGTGGCTTCTTCGCAGGACGGGAATTTCTTTCCTTTTCCATGACTTTTCCTCCTATCGTAATAAAGTAAAGTTAGTTCACTCAGAACGGAACGTCGCCGTC
>CADBAC010000281.1 GCA_902792495.1 Ruminococcus flavefaciens
CCAGCTTGCCAGAAAGTCCAGACAGCTTGTCCTCGTCAGCCTTGATCTGAGCCTTCATGCGCTCGATATCAGCAAGCAGGCTCTCACGCTCAGCAGAGATTGTCTTTTCTTCTGCCGATACCGCTATCATCTTGTCTGCTTCCAGCTTGCGGAGTTTGCTGTCATAGCTGCTCCTAAACAACTTTGCACGCTCGATACGGCTATTGTGCTCCTTCATCTGCTCAAGTTTCTTATATGCAGCACCAAGGTCATACTCTTCCCATTTCTCAGCCTGATAATTTGCAGGAATGTCCTTTGAGATATCCTCAATAAATGCTATCTTATTGCGTATATCACGGTTAACGTCCTGTCTGTCCCTAAACCACTGTCCGTTCTCGGACTGCATATCGCTGAGAACTTCGAGGATGTTCTGATCATAATTCACCCAGGCTGGTATTTCTCCGAATTTCTCACGTATATAATTCATATCCCAGTCAAACTCGATAAGGTCAAGAATGGCTCTGTTCTTCGACCTTTCATCCATCTGCGTGAAAGCAACAGGATCAAGCTGTAAAGGTGTGAAAAGTTGTCTGAGGAAGTTTTCGGGAGCCATTACCTCTTTGCCATTTTCCTTGACTGACTTGTAGTCTGTCTGCTCAGTGCGCTTTTTGCGGTCAATGGTTAGACCAGTGTCGGTTTCAATGAGTATCTCGCCTTCCTTTTCGCCTTTGCGGACAATGATATTACGGTCAGACTTGTTCGTCAGCGCATAACGGAAAGCGTCGATAACCGAAGTCTTTCCAACTCCGTTTGCGCCTGTCAGCTCAACGGAGCGACCGTCAAGCTCAGTTTCGGTTATTCCGAAAAGATTGCGTATTTTAATTTTTGTAGTCTTCATTTTATTTTACCTCCTGCTTTTTAAACGGATCGGGAGCTTTGCAGGCTTCCTGCTTTGCTTTAAGTTCCTGAGCGCACTCTGCACACAGCTCCTTACCGTAACTCTGATGTGTGTATCTCGATACCCATTCCGCATCCTTTCCAAATGCCGCTGTTATCTGCTTTCCGCAGTCTGAACAGATAAGGCTCACCGTCTGCTGCTGCGGAACGATTGGACGGATACGAAGTCCGCCCACCGTGTCACGGCCGAACTTGACAGTCGGGTCATAGTATATCTGTATCTTTCTGCCTTTCCAATCCTCGATATACGGTGTCTTGTATATCTTCTGGATAGTTTTCATGTTGGTCTTATTCAGGATAAGCGGCTTATTGCCGTCAGAGAAATGAGCCACGACTTCTTCCTCTGTCTTACCGCCGACACCTGTTACTTTTTCCTTACGTACATAGTCGATAGTTGCTATAAGATCCTGTCCCTCAGGAATAGAATAATCGCCCATATAATTAGGATTCGTCATTTTCTTCCAGTGTGTTTTTTCAGCCATTTGACATTTCACTCCTTTTGTGATATTATGTACTTGTGTTAAATTATTTATATCGTTTTCTCGCTCCTCTTGCAGGAGCGTTTTTCTTTATATTCGCCTGATTACATCCATAGTGAGTGATTTAAGGCTGTCTCCTGTGACATTGACAGGCTTGAAGTGTTCTCCGCAGCTTGTAAGATATACGATAGTGACGCTTTCTTCACCGGTCTTATGTAACCGGTACTCCAGCCTCAGTACATCTTTATCTATCGCCTGCACAAGCTGTAAAAGTTCATGCCTGACAAAGATATCTTTCTGTTCATACCCGTTATCCATGATTACCTCCTATCGCTGCTTCGGGGCAGATGTCTATCAGATCATCACGTACAGCCGATGATTTAACTGTTAAGTCGTCGTTTTTGTACTTACCGAGAAGTGTTCTCACTCTGCGCTCTGTGGATCCGCAGCGTCTGCAGTCACCGTTGAGAGCACCCAGGGCGAGCATGTACACATCTTCCAGCGCCTCGTATTTGTGAATGGTCCTGTAAGTGCTTGCTGAGCCTGTACACTGATAGTTTGATTCAGCTTCGGTCAGCTTTTTGCGTATGCGATCCAGTTCTTTGGAATACTCTGCATACTTGTGTTTCTCATAATCGGTCATTTCTTCTCCCCCTTTTGCATACTGCATTTATCAGTTTCGCTGTCGTAGTCGCATTTTGTGTGGTCAGTCGTTGCAGGACATTCGCTACACAACATAAGCCGTTCACCACAGTAAGGGCAGAAAGCATGAAGCCCATACTTCTTTATATCCCACAATAAACCTGCTTCATTCCCACAATGAGGACACAATTCATAAACTTCTGTTGGTATTGCCATTACTTCTCACCGCCTTTTCTCGGAACCTTCATACGCACAACAGTGCCCTCGTAATGCTCCGGAGCGCAGTTTTCCTTTGCGGATGAACAGATCAGCCCTATGGCATCTTCGACAGGGATATGTGTTATCTCCGAGAACGTTCTTGCTGCGCCGATAACTGTGAGAATAGTTTCAGCAAGGATATCATCACTGTGGCCTTTGGCTGTAGTTTCGATCTTCTGATCCTCTATCTTTATCTCAAACATCTCACCACCCCCTCATCACGTCAAGGGCGTTGCTGATCTTCTGATACAGCTCAGCCTTTCTCATGTCAAGCTGATACTGCTGGCGGTTCAGCTCGGCGATCTCGGCTCTGAGGATGTCAAGTGCAGAATCAACTGTTTCCTGCTTAGGCGGCTCGGGGATAATCTCCGGCTTCTTGTAGGGTATCTGCTTCAGCTTTACTTTTGCTTTGTTGAAGAACTGCGGTTTGTAGCCGCCGTGTTCGCAGAGGACGTTGATAATTCCATCCACGGTGCAGTCATTCAGATCAGCCAGTATCTGCAACTGCTCTGCTTTATCCTTCGCCTGCCTATAGCGTACTACGATCTCATCGGGTTTCATGTCCATTTTCTTTTCCTCCCATCACGATCCAGAAGTAATAGAAGTCCAGCTCCGCTTCGGAGCAGCCATATTCTATTTGGTCATGTTGTAGTCCTCCTGCTGAAGAAATCTACGCAGGCTTTTGCAAATACCTGCTCATCGGCCTCACTGAGGTTATACTTCTCAACGTACTCTCTCCAGTCGATGTGGTCATTGATCCTCTCAATGATCTGAGCAACCGTATTTCTGCGATCATCGCAGAACATTTCCAGGCCGTTCAGCGGCTTTGTGAGCCTGCCTTCATCATCCAGATACTTGTAGTCGATCGCTCTGATTATCATGTCATGCAGGCCCTGTACGATCGCATAACGATGCTTCTTGTAAACGTACTCACGTACTAATGTTATGTACTCCTCTTTCATTGCTTGGCTCCTTATCCGATTTTTAACTCCTCGTCTACCAGCTTCACGAAATCGATCCGGCAATACTGTGCTATTGCACGGAAATCATCGTAGCTGAACCGACGCCAGGGTTCTTTCATGCGATTTGTCCAGGTGTTAATCGATATCCCCAGCAGCGCTGACAGCTCAATCACCGAATGCTGCTTCTGGATGATCTGAAGATTGTGCAGCAGCCGCTGATGATCTCTCTGTATCTCCTTTGCGTTCATAGAATCACCTTCCTGTTACTGTTCTTCCTCACCTGTGACTTCTGAATGCTCGTATGCGAACTCAATCATCTTGCCTAAAATGTACGCTTTGCTCCTGCCCGATCGCTTTGCAAGATCATCTACAAGAGCGTTAGCCTTGTTGCTGACACGAATAAGTGTCGATGTGTTCTTTTCTTCCTTGTCAGCTGTTATTATAAGCTTATCCATTATAGTCATGCTCCTTTCTTATGGTTCAGCAGTTTCTTGCATTTCCGTAAGTGGTTCGTTAAAAAAAATACGGTCAACATCTTCATTTGTAAGATTCAGCATTTTCTTCAACTTTCTCAGCTCAGATAATGTAAAGTCAGATTCACCGTTAAATTTCCTATATATTGTTGCAGGATTAACACCAAGATATTTAGCGATATCCTCCTTGCTGACCCCAGCTCTTATCTGAGCAATCTTAAACTCTATTGGATTCACTGCATCACCTCCTTGCGTTTCCGCAAGTTTATGATACCACATACTTTTGCATTTGTCAATACGTTTTTGCAAGTTTTTTCATTTAATTTCATTTATCTCTTGCATTTTTGCAATATACATGATATAATATAACAAAGGTGGTGATGCTATGTTAGACCTCAAACAACGCAGAATTGAATTAAATCTTACAATGCTCGAAGTTGCTAAACTTGTCGGGGTTTCAGAAGCTACAATAAGCCGATATGAAAGCGGCAATATAAAAAATATGCGACGTGATCGAATTGAAAAATACGCAAAAGCACTTCAAGTCAGCCCGTCAGAATTTCTCGACATTCAAGAAGAACCTCAAATATCAAAAATTCCCTACACCGAAGAAGGCACGGTGCTTGTGCCGCTGATCGGTAAGGTTGCAGCAGGCTACTGTTGTCATGCCGAGGATAATATAAGCGAGTATATCCGCACCGATGGGAGCAGTCTGAAAACAGGCTATGATTATTTCTGGCTGGAAGTCAAAGGAGACAGCATGGAGCCTGAGCTGCATGAGAAGGACCTCGTCCTCGTCCAGGAGCAGTCTGAACTTGATTCCGAATGCTACGCAGTTGTAACTGTTGACAACGAAGACGGCCTCGTAAAGCAGGTGCAGATAGATAATACAAAGATCACCCTCAAGAGTATCAATCCTTATTATCCCCCACGTGTTTTTGAGAAACAGGATATGAACAGGATCAAGATCATCGGCAGAGTGATTGAGATCAAAAGACGATTAGTGTGAAAGGAGATACTTTATGACATTTGAAGAAAGATTCCAGGACTACCTACAGCGCCTTAAAAAGTTAAAACCACAGTTACCTGACCTTGCCGAGGAATCCACCAAGACCTCGCTTGTTATGCCCTTCTTCGCAATGCTCGGCTATGACGTGTTCAATGCTTCCGAATTTGCACCTGAGTATACTTGTGATGTTGCGACTAAAAAAGGCGAAAAAATTGATTATGCCGTTATCAAAGACGGTGAACCTATCATGCTCATCGAAGCCAAACGTGCAGGAATGAAATTGCAGAAACAGCAGCAAGGACAGTTATTCAGATATTTTTCGACTAATCGTTGTCGAATAGCTATCCTGACAAACGGAATCTCATATCAATTTTTCAGTGATCTTAACTCTCCGAACGTTATGGATGATGAACCTTTTCTTTCATTTAATCTTCTTGATGATGATCCGAACATTTATCTCTCATCTGTAAGGCAATTTAGTAAGGAAAAGTTCAATGTAAAAAATGTAATTTCAAAAGCTGTTTATCAGAAATATTCAAAAGTTGTTCAGAAAACTCTTAAAGAAGATCTTATTTCTCCAAGCGATGAACTTGTAAAATATTTTCTGTCAAGGCCTGAGATCAAGACAGGTAACAGGATAACAGCTCAGATGATCGAGAAGTATCGAGAAGCAACTCAGAAGGCAATGCAGAAAGTCTTCGGTGCTGTTATTCAGGATTTTTCTCATGTGCATGACGAAGATCCGATTTCAACTGACAATGATAAGACTGAAACTCCCCCAACTATGGGATCAATTTCCGATACAATAACAAAAGCAGCTGAAGCTGTTCCAGATGTCAGAATCCAGAAGGAGGAACATCCTGAATTTATAAGACTTCATATCTATACTACAAATAATATTAAATTTGGTGTTGTGAAGATTATGAAATCTGATCTGTCTATTCAGTTAAGGAAAATTGTTGATAACCAGACAAATGTCTATGACCTAAAATCCGCTGAGGAATTCATAAATTATATCTAATTACATAATAATAAATATGATTTCTTTTAGCAGTAGATGAATTATATTTTGCGAAAGGAGAATCGATATGCCAACCCCAAGAGACCACAAATACACCGCAGAGGAGTTCCTCAAGCTGACACCCGAGAACAAATCGGAGCGGTATGAGCTTATCAACGGAGAGATAGTAGCTCAGGCCGCACCAAGTGAGATACACCAGGATATAACTTTGAGCATTTATGCTGAATTACGCAATTTCATACGCAAAAACAATGGAAAATGCAAGCCAATGGCTGCACCTTTTGACGTTGTTCTTAATGACGGCAATGTTGTA
>CADBAC010000282.1 GCA_902792495.1 Ruminococcus flavefaciens
TGTCGGTGCTGATCGGGTTTGTGCTGTCGTGGTTTATCGGAAAGTCGATGCTGTCATATTCCATGACCCAGCTGTATGCATCGAAAAGTTTGGCAAGGAGGTCTTCGCTTGAGAGGTCCTCAGGATCTGCAAGCATCTCTTTATGCAGAAGTCTCATCTGCTCATCACTGAGATCCTTAGTTATGCTTGTGTATTCATCCCATGCGTTCTTCACCTCTACGGTCTGGTACACGATCTGCGTGGATGTTCCCGGAGGCCATGCTGCGATAGTTGCCTTAAGTTCTGTCACATCAGGAATCTCCGGTTCATCCGGCTGCGGATCTACCGGCTGAGGGTCTACCGGCTGAGGGTCTGTGCCTTCGCCGCCTTGCTGCGGATCTGTGCCTTCGCCGCCTTGATCACCGCCGTCTGCAGGATCCTGCTCCGGATCGTCGGAGCCCTCCTCAGGGAATCCCGGAAGCGCCGGCATTACAGGAGCAACGTGCATGCTTTCCCAGATATCGCACTCGCAGCCCCAGAATCCGCCTGCAGCTCCTGCCGCCTCGAATGCGCCTGCTGTATTTTCAGTAGCCGATGTGTGAAGGCCTCTGTGCGCGATCCACTTGGTCTCATTTGAACGGTACTGATGTACGTAAACCTTGCGCGTGCCGAAAACACCCGAGCCGTCCTTTGCGGTCGCATAAATAGTGCACTCGCCGTCAGCTATTGCCTTTACCTTGCCATTGCTGTCTACAGTAGCAGCAGAAGGGTTGTCAGACCACCACGAAACATTCTTGTTTGTGGCGCCGCTGTTTGGATGAGCCTTAAGCGTGTTGCTGCGTCCGACGCGCAGGTACCTTGTTCCGCTTATGCTTATGGAAGACACCGGAGTGCCTACCCTGATTTTTATCTTCTTTTTCTTGCTCGGCTTGCTCTTGCAGTAAACGGTGATGTATGCGGTGCCCTTCTTTTTGGCCTTGATCCATCCCTTTTTGGATACCGAAGCCACCTTTTTCTTTGAGCTCTTGAATTTGACCTTGGTTCCCGATGTCACTCCGCCTTTTGTTTTATAGGCGGTGTATTCTATCTTGATCTTGGTACCCTTCCTGAGCACAGTGTTTGAATTGATATTATGCACTGTGACCGAGTATTTTGTACCGGATGCTTTCGCAGCAGCATAAGTCTCCTGCGGTACTACCATAAGTGACACAAACACGGCAAACGCCATAAAAAGTGCCAGCATCCTGCTCATGCGGCAGGTTTTACCTTCTTCTCTTTTAGTCTTCAATTCTCCGGATCCTTTGTTTTTTTTAGAAACTACACGTTTGTATTTAGTCCTAAAACCCATTTATTCTACCATATATGGTAGAATAAATGAAACTACACTACAAGTACATTAAGGAAGGCAAAAGCATGCAATTACCTATTTTGATAACAAGCAGAGATAAAACCCTCAGGGCGATGCAGGAGATTTTGCTTGAAGGACTCAAGGAGATCGACCGTATCTGCCGAAAGCATGGTATAGAATACTCTCTGAGCGGCGGTACATGCCTTGGTCAGGTGCGTCACGGCGGTTTCATACCGTGGGATGACGATATCGACGTTGACATGATGGCCGGCGAATTTGAGAAATTCATGGCTATTGCGCCTAAGGAGCTGGACAGCAGCCGCTTCTTTCTTTATACCCGTGAGTCAGAGCCGAATCACTACAGATCTTCAGCAAGACTTGGCATTCTCGGCACCAGACTCAGTCTGGGCAACTGGGGTGGCGTCGGCAGAGAAATAAACTTTTTTGTAGACATATTCAGGTGGAACTATCTTCCGGATGACGAGAAGGAGCGTCAAAAGCTGACCGCCCGGCTTTTCCTGATACGCAGCATACAGCATTTCAAGGAAGTTCACAGATACCCATTGCTGCTGGAACCTAAGCACAGACTGTTTGTCAAAACGATGAGCAAGGTCCTTTCCGGACGTTTTCTTGAGCGTGCAGAGGAAAGGCTTCTGAATTCCGTAAAGGGTCCTACAGGCTGGCTGATAGATAATACTATTATCAAAGGAGATTTCGGAGGCTTCCCTTCCGATGGCGTGGAAGAAGTCAAGGACGTGCAGTTTGAAGGTTACACCTTCATGGGTAAAAAAGATCCTCACAATTATCTGTGCGCACTGTACGGCCCTCATTACGGAGAATGGCTGCCTCCGGCAAAGCGCATCTCTCATCACACCTGGAGCGTCTTCGATCTGGGCGACTATGCTGCCAAATACGGAGTGAGCGAGAATTATAAGGAGTTCATGACCAGAGACTTCACTCCGGGCAAGCTGAGACAGATGAAAAAAGTCTCCGACATGATGGTGCAGAAGGTGTTTGACATCTGTGAAAAGCACGGACTTCACTGCACACTGGCTGATATAACGGAAACAACTGTCAATCAGTCCATACCGGGGCTTTCAGAGCTATGGCTCCGCCCGGCAACAGTTATGATGCTTCGTGAGGACTACGAAAAGTTCGGTAAGATCTGCCAGGAAGAGTTCGGTAAGCAGTTCTTTTACCAGACGCACGAGACTGAGCCGGGTTACTGCTATGATTACGCAAGAGTCAGGCTTAATTTTACCCGCAACAGAGACAGACGCATCCGTTCGGAGATAGAGCGCAACCTCAACATGGGCTTTTTTATCAAGGTCATCCCTCTCGACAACTATGTGAAGGAAGCAGATACCGATAAAAAGCTCAAGAATCTCAGGTTCTGGCGCAGGTCACTGTGGCTGAAGTGGTGGACTACTGATGCCTCGATATTCCTTAACCGGTCATTCAAGGATAAGCTGAGGCTGATTGGTCTGAGCACGTACTCCATGGATGATGTCATAGAAAAGGTGAACAAATGCGCTCAGATCTATAACGACCGCGAAAGCGATTCCTGCTTTGACAGCACTTACCAGCTTGACGGCAAGGTGTTCAAGAAAGAAAAGATTATGGGCAACTCAGTGCTGTCCGTTAAGAGATCAAATATAAAAGCTGAAACGATCGATGACATACTGGACTCTGTCCGCAAGCGCTTCGTCAGCTGCCAGCTGACCTATTATGACGAACCTGACTATCAGCTCTCGATACTCAGATATGACGAAAAGGCCGACCGTCTGCTTACTGTAGAAGAGATCCTGGAAATGTCATAAATTACACCAATTGAAAAACGCTTGCCTCACGGCAAGCGCTTTTTTTATTGTTACCAGCCCCGCTTCTTTATCTCTTCGCAGGTAC
>CADBAC010000283.1 GCA_902792495.1 Ruminococcus flavefaciens
GACGCTGTCCCCCTCATTCACCCCCTGCAAGGGAGATAACATCCCCCTTGACCCCGGAATGCCGCCTTCGGCGGTTTTTTATTATTTATTTAAAAGTAACCGCTGTTGCCGTGTTGTAAATATATGCTTCCGAAGCTGTTTCATATGTGCAACATTTTTGAAAAAAGACTTTTCAATCCGCAGCAAAAGTGATATAATATAACTGTTATGTTATTTTCCGTCTGTGCGGTACTTTGCACGGGTACGGGAAATACTCTCCTCGCTTCTCTTGATGAGGTTGAGGAGGGATGAGGAATACTGCGCATAATCCTTCTGGAGAGTTGCTGTAGTAACGTAAAGGGTATCGAAATTGTCTACGCAGTCGTTGCCGTCAAGCGGTATACCGCTGGATGCTGCCTTGATATTGGCTTCGCTCATGGATACGATAGCGTTTGAGCTGTCGTTTGCGATGACCTTTGGGATACGGAACAGCTTCTGGTCGTTATGAGGATTTGCGTTGTACACGATCCTGAACAGCTTATACACTGAAAGCATGAGATAGGATGATACCTCTTTGATAAGGGTTATGCTGTTGGCTTTCTGTGCAAGGCTGAAAAGCAGAGAGATCGAGTTGTTGATGATCCTTCTGTTGAAATTTATGATCTCAGGCGAAGGCATTTTGAGTGTGTTGTTTCCGTCATCATCGGGGATGTCTTCGATAGTTATAGTCTTTCCCTCGGGTTCCGGAGTTCTTCCGAGGAGGTAGTCACATGAAACATTGTAATAATCAGCGATCTTTACGAGGAAGTTAAGTCCGCATTCACGGATGCCCTTCTCATAATGTGAGAGGAGAGCCTGTGAGATGCCGAGGTCAGTAGCAGCCTGCTTCTGGCTGATATGTCTTTCTTTTCTCTGAAGGGTGATTATTCTCGCAAAATCTGAATTCATAATTTTATCCTCCTATAGCTTTATCAAAGCAAAATAAACGAAATATGTAACTATTACTATTATAATACAAAATGTATAATTTGTAAATATGGAGAAATATGAAAGAATGTGTTTGATTTTTTCGATGTTTTCGTGAAATTTACCGAGAGTTAAAAAAACGGAAAATATTTTTGTGCAATATTACACTTAAAAGGAGTCGTTTTATGAAAGGATACCGTATCAGCGTTATTCGCCACGGCATGACCGAAGCCAATGAAAAAGGCGTTTACATAGGAAGGACCGATGTGCCGCTCTCGTCAAAAGGAGCTGCCGAGCTTGCCGCAAAGATGGATGAATTTGATTATCCGTCTGTCCACAGGGTATATTCTTCCCCCCTGAGACGATGTACAGAGACAGCGGAGATACTCTTCCCCTGCACCGAATTAGTCAAGGTCGATGACCTGACCGAGCTGAACTTCGGCGACTTTGAAAACAAGTCCATAGATGAACTTGCAGGCAGAAGCGATTATATCCGGTGGCTCAAGGGCAAAAAGGATGTCTGTCCGCCCAACGGTGAGAGCCTTGAGGAAATGACCGCAAGGACCTACAAGGCGCTCCACAACATAATAATGAACATGATGGAGGAAGGCCTTACTCACTGCGCTATGATAACCCACGGCGGAATAATCTCCAATATGCTGCGATGTTTCGGCATCCCGAAGTATGAGCCCGATGTGCTTACCGCAAAATTCGGCGAGGGATTCGATATCATAGTCACCACCCATATGTGGCTGAATTCTCAGGCTTTCGAGATACTGGGATACTGCCCCTACGAAAAGATAGAGGATATTGACGGCGACGAGCGCTGACAGCATATTTCTGCCATAAGCGGACATAATAAGTACACAGGAGGTACTTATTATGAAGATACGACAGCTTATACCCTATACAAAGAAACTGCTGAAAGGCAGACGGATACGCACCGCTATCATATGTATACTGCCCATCTGTCCCGAAATATTCTTCCGGCTGGCTGAAGCGGCGATATACAGCCTTCTGCTGTACTTCGGCGAGATGTCTCCTGCGGAACTTTTCAGTGGCAGGAATTCCGTACAGCTGTCCGTCGCACTGGTGCTGATGCTGGCAAGATGGGTCATCAGCGCTCCTGTCATATATGCATCCGCTTTCAGACTAAGCGAGATATGCTCGGAAAAGCCATGCTGTACCCCGTTTTCACGGGTGCTTCTCAGCAGAGCGAATTTCCGCAGAAGTCTCGGCGCTCTCATATGGACGAAGCTTACGGGACTTATCGCTCTTGCGCCTGCCGTATTTTTCGGTATATCCGCTTATTCCATGCTCCATGGCACTCTCGGCACCGACGAAATGTTCATGGCGGCAAATTCGGCCGTACTTGCTCTGGTCTCGTTTATCCTGTGGATATCGCTGAAACTGAGCTTTGCGGCAGTACCGTTCATACTGGTAAGATATCCGCAGAAAAGTCCGCTGAGGGCTGTTCTGTATTCCGTAAAATTCATGAGCGGCCGAAAAGGTGTTATGCTCAGACTGGCGGCGGTGTACTTTATCCCTGCCCTGAGCATCGTTGGCCTTGCCTTCGCACTTACACGCATTATGACCGCTTTTTCCCTTAGTACAGATATATTCATAAGAGAGGATGAGTACCGTGAAAGAACTGAAACTGACCGTGGAAACGGACGCTCCCGTCACGCTGCAAAACTTCCTCATCGGCGAAAAAGGAGTCTCAAAAAGGCTCCTCACGAAGCTTAAACGCATAGACGGCGGCATTACAAGGGACGGCAAGACCGTCAGAAGCATCGACACCGTTTACAAAGGCGATGTAATTGTTCTCCGCTTCGGTGACGACAGCTTCCTTGAACCAAATCCCGACCTTGATGTTCCCGCTGTATACGAAAGCGACGGCATTATAGTTTTCAACAAGCCTTCGGGGATGCCTGTTCATCCGTCGATAAAGCATCAGGGCGACACCCTCGGCAACAAGTTTGCGGCTATGTTTCCCGACCTCACTTTCCGTGCGGTGAACCGGCTTGACCGTGATACCTCGGGGCTGTGCGTAGTCGCTAAAAATGCCCTTGCCGCAAACGCCCTGCAAGGCAGATGCGAGAAGGTCTACTATGCGGCTATAACAGGAAAGATTCCCGAAACAGGCACTATCGACGCTCCCATTGCCCGTGAGCGTGAATCCATAATCATACGCTGTGTCCGTGAGGACGGTCAGCGGGCCGTGACCCATTACAGGCGAATTGCTTACAACGGCAAATACTCCCTTGCGGGGCAGTATGCCGACGTACCTTGAAACGGGCAGAACACATCAGATACGTGTGCATTTTTCATATATCGGCCATCCCCTTGCAGGCGATGACCTCTACGGCGGCACTCGTTGTGACATTGGCAGACAGGCGCTCCACTGCGGACAGCTGAGCTTTACCGACCCTATCACAGGGGAGGAAGTTACTGTCAGGGCGGAGCTTCCCGATGACATAAAATCAATAATCAAAAGCGATAAACAGGAGGAAAAGAAAATGGAAAGAATCGCAAGTTTTTCAGTTGACCACACAAAGTTCGGAGTAGGAATGTACATATCCCGTATCGACGGCGATGTTATCTCCTACGATGTGAGAATGGTAAAGCCTAACGGCGGAGTTTACGTGTCAAATCCGTCACTCCACACCATCGAGCATCTCTTTGCTACATATGCAAGAAATTCCGAATTCACCGACAAAATAGTTTACGTAGGACCTATGGGATGCCGTACAGGTTTCTACTTCCTTACAAGAGACACAATGTCAAAGGAAGACGCTATCAAACTTGTAAAGGACGCTTTTGAGTTCATCTCAAAGTATGACGAGGCTATCCCGGGATGTACTGCCGAGGAATGCGGAAACTACCTTGAGCATGACCTTGAGTCCGCAAAGAAGGACGTTCTCCCTCTGCTGAAAAAGCTGGACGGCTATACTCCCGAAATGCTGGACTACGCATGGCACGCTGATAAATAAAACTGCTGGGGCGCACGTTAGAAGTGCGCCCTTGCTGTTTCAGGTATCAGGTCTCAGAAAGCAGAGATCAAAAAGCAGAAAGTAGTATGGGCGCACATCGTGCGCCCGTGCCTTTCGATGAAATTACATGAAACAAAATGTAGGGAACGCCGCCCTCGGCGTTCCACGTGTCACGAAAAAATACGGATAGAACAATGTTAAAGACGGCATCCACAACGTCCCAAAGTGTACAATAAAATTGAAATGGAACGCCGAGGGCGGCGTTCCCTACTGCTTTCTGCTTTCTGATTTCTGATAACTGAAAATTGTAACGAATCGCTTTTTCGTGCAACTAATATATGAACGTTCAGAAAGGAGGGATGAGCGGATGTCAGACGGGATGAAGCAATACTACGAAGAATACGGGCGGAAGGTGTTCCTTTACCTTATGACGCTCTGCTCAGACCCCGATACCGCCGAGGAGCTTACTCAGGAGACTTTCTATCAGGCAATAAAGAATGTGGGAAAGTACAAGGGTGAAAGCTCGGTGTACACATGGCTGTGCGGCATAGCAAAAAAACTGTGGCTGAATGAAGCAAGGCGGCGGAAATATCATCCCGTTGCCGAGCCTGACCCGACTGCTGAGGATCTTTCGCCCCGTCCCGATGAAAAAGCCGAAGAGAACGACGAGAAAATGCGGCTTCTGCGCAGACTGCATGAACTCCCCGAAACCGAAAAGGAGATACTGCTCCTCCGTGCGGCAGGAGAACTGAGTTTCCGTGAGATAGGCGAAATATTCGGCAAAAGCGAGAACTGGGCAAGAGTTACACACTACAGGGCAAAACAAAAGCTGATAGAGAAAATGAAAGGAGGATGACTATGAAATGTACGATAATACAGGACCTTCTGCCCCTTTACTGTGATGACCTCACATCGCCTGACAGCAACGAAGAAATAGAGAAACATCTGACCGACTGCGAAAAATGCAGGGAGGTGTACGATAATATGAAAGCAAAAGAAATGAATATATCCATTCCCGAAAGGGACGTAAAACCGCTGAAAGCTGTGAAAAAGCGGAACATTGCAAAAATAGCGGCCGCCGTTCTGGGAACTGCCGCTGTGCTGTTCTGTGTGTTCATGTTCGTGTTCTGGGGAGTCGTTCCCATAAGCTCCGACAGGGTACACTATACCGTTGAAGCGCACGAATCACAGCGTGAATATCAGTATTCTGAGGATGAGTATTCTGAGGATGACAAGCCTTATGATGAAGAGAACGCAGAATGGGAAACGAAAACAGAAACGGTACAAAGCCTGTGGCTGAAATTCGATACCGACGCAAACTGCTGCCGCTTTTCAACAAAGCCCGAGTACATCTACAACGATGACGGAAGCATTACCGTTCATCAGCATCTTTACATCTATCCGCAGGTGAAGATGCCATTCGACAACAGGGGTGATAATCCGGAGCAGTTCGGTTTAGGACTTGACGCTCACAAGGGCGATACCCTGACTATCCATTATCTCGACAAGGAAGAAGTCATCGACGTATACAAGCTGTACGAAGAAAATGTGAAATGAGCCTGAATCTCCATAAAGTATAATTTTAACCAAATACTGCGGATAGTAATAATTTATCAAAAACTTTCATCTTATCCGCCCAGCATTATTACTATTTCTCAAAATTTGCAGTTACCCCTTGACAAGTCGTTTTTAGTATGGTAAAGTAATAGTACGATAAACCTATGAAGAAGAGCAAGTAACCCTTGCTGAGGCATTTCAGAGAGCCTGCGTTCGGTGTGAGCAGGTATGCACAGCTTTGGCGAATGGGCTTCCGAGGGCAAGCTGAAGGGCAACTGCGTAGGCGAGCCGCAGAGTTTCTGCGTTAACAAAAACAGTGTATATGTACACACAGAGAGGTCGCAAAAGCGTCAAGCAGGGTGGCACCGCAGGAATTTCAGCTCCTGTCCCGGCATTATATGTCCGGACAGGGGCTTTTTGTATGCCGCAGGACGGACATAGACCTATCCGTTATCCGCATATATAATGACAAAAGGAGAAAATCATGGCAAACGAAAAAATCCCTTATAAGATCTATCTTGACGAAAAAGAAATGCCTAAGCAGTGGTACAATGTACGTGCTGATATGAAGAAGAAGCCTGCACCGCTTCTCAACCCTGCTACAGGCAAGCCCTGCACAGCAGAGGATCTCAGCCACGTTTTCTGTGAAGAACTGGTAAAGCAGGAACTTGACGACACTACACCTTATATCGATATCCCCGATGAGATCCAGGACTTCTACAAGATGTTCCGTCCGTCACCTCTCATCAGAGCTTACTTCCTCGAAAAGAAGCTCGGCACTCCTGCTAAGATCTACTACAAGTTCGAGGGCAACAACACCAGCGGAAGCCACAAGCTCAATTCTGCTATCGCTCAGGCTTACTACGCTAAGAAGCAGGGCCTCAAGGGTGTTACTACAGAGACAGGCGCAGGCCAGTGGGGTACTGCTCTTTCTATGGCTTGCTCATACTTCGATCTTGACTGCAACGTTTACATGGTAAAGGTAAGCTACGAGCAGAAGCCTTTCCGCCGTGAGGTTATGCGTACATACGGCGCAAACGTTACTCCTTCACCTTCAAATACTACAGAAGTCGGCAGAAAGATCCTTGCTGAATTCCCTGATACAAACGGAAGTCTCGGCTGTGCTATCTCTGAGGCTGTAGAGGCTGCAACTTCAAAGGAAGGCTACCGTTACGTTCTCGGAAGCGTTCTCAATCAGGTTCTCCTTCACCAGACAGTTATCGGTCTCGAAGCTAAGGCTGCTCTTGACAAGTACAACGTAAAGCCTGATATCATCATCGGCTGCGCAGGCGGCGGTTCTAACCTCGGCGGTCTTATCGCTCCTTTCGTAGGCGAAAAGCTCCGTGGCGAAGCTGATTACCGCATCATCGCTGTTGAGCCTGCATCCTGCCCGAGCCTTACAAGAGGTACTTACGCTTATGACTACTGCGACACAGGTAAGATCTGCCCACTCCAGAAGATGTACACTCTCGGCAGCGGCTTCATGCCTTCACCTAACCACGCAGGCGGACTCCGTTACCACGGTATGAGCTCCATCCTCTCCGAACTCTACGATCAGGGTCTCATCGAAGCTACATCTGTTGAGCAGACAGCTGTATTCGAGGCT
>CADBAC010000284.1 GCA_902792495.1 Ruminococcus flavefaciens
TTTCAGTTCCGTAGATAATATCTGCCTGTCATTCCAGATGATCTCGCCGTCACTGTCTGTATCTGTGAGAATGTCCATTATCAGCTTTTCACGGCGGTTCACTCTGCTGTCATCCCACGCAGAATCAAAATCGTAGCCGTCACGTCTGAAATTGGCAAAATACGGGAGCCAATCAAGGCTTATAAATCCGGCCTTTTTATCGAAGAATTTACCGTATGCCACTTCATGTCCTGCGGCGATGATCTCACGCCACTCCCACGGGTCCTGTTCTCTGTTGCCTGTCCACCAGTAATCGGGCGAAACGTGTTCCTCCACAGAGAAGCCTTTGACACTATTACCGAAAAGCGGAAGAAATCCCACCTCGTTTATCCAGTTTACAAGTTCTTTCGGACTGCGTATCCTGTATGGATCGTCCCATGCAAGCCCATGCATTATCCATTCGCCGTTTTCTGCCGCCATAGTTTTCTCCTTACTCATGTTTTATTATCATATCCTGGAAGATCTGATTGTTAATATCATACGGAACGGAATTTGTTTCCCTTGCATATGCAAGCGCTGACTGTATCTCATCTTTTAGTTCACGGGTAATATAAGCAGGCTTGCCCGTAAGATCCTTGATGAACCATAGAAGATTATTGTACTGAGGATAGCCATGATAATCACGCATAGAACGGATAAAGTACGGGAGTACATTCCATTTGCCGTCCTTCGTAAGAAGCATCATAAGTCTCCACTGAACTATGTCATTTGTTTCAGCTTTTATCATGGGAAGGAGTTCTTCTTTCTCAAAACATCGCAGTGATCTTGCAATGCGGTATGCGCTCTTTGCAAGCTTAGCGTCACGGCTGTGCATATTTTTTAAAAGGATCTCTTTGCGGTCTTCTGCTCCCAGTTTTGACAGAGCGTACATTGCCTCGGCAGGATGTGATCCAAGATACGGACGTATCAGTGGGATATCTTCCTCGTTGCCGATATCTCCCAGTGCCGTGATGGACTGCGGCAGAGAACTGCGGCAGAATCCAAGAATATCAAATTTCGTTTTTTCAAGCTGTTTACGTGCAAATCTCCTGATACGCCA
Source organism: Ruminococcus flavefaciens (assembly GCA_902792495.1). GTDB lineage: Bacteria > Bacillota > Clostridia > Oscillospirales > Ruminococcaceae > Ruminococcus > Ruminococcus flavefaciens_Z. Next base: position 1,079 of record CADBAC010000284.1, read on the forward strand.
TGAATGAGACAACAACAGCTTCTCCAAGCCATCCCATATGCCGTCATTTTTCAGACGATATTCATATGCGACAAGGCGGACCTGATCGTATGGATCGGTCATGAACATTTCCAGTACATCGTTAGGAATAGAATCCACTGACATTTTCATATAGATATGTTCCAGTTCACAGCGCAGCTCGCCGCTCATTTCTCTTTTATAGAAATGCAGCATCAATCCACGGTATTTCGGCTCGGGGTGAAGTGCAAAAAGCTTATAGCAAAGCTGAGAGTGTGTGAATTTTAAATCAGGATTATTCTCAAGCTGCTCCATAAGATAAGCGTCAAGGTGATCCATTAAAAAATCCGCTTCACGCTTTGCTCTTTCACTTCTTCGCAGTTTTTCAATCCATGGCATTGCGTCGATGAATTGTTTTGCAGCGTCATCCTTTCGCATCAGCACAGCAAGTGTTTTGAGTGCAGTCCTGCGCACCTCAGGCACCCAGTCATTCAGGCGGATAAGTGTTTGTCCCACCATACTGAAGCATTCAGCATCATTGAAATGCTCAAGACAGCGCTGACGAAAATAACCATTAGGATGGGCTGAACCGAATATCATAAGAATACGGAAGTAATTATAAGGGTATTTCTCACCGAATTTGACTTTCCACTTTTCCAAATCAGGATCGTCTATCTCTCTCGGAGCGGTTTTCATAATATCATTTGCAGACTGATTTCTGATCATTTCTGCTTCGTTTCCTATAAAGGATATCTGCTCAGGTGTAGGATCATAAAACATTGCAGAATAAAGATAGGGAAAACAGTAATATCTTCTGTAATCATCATCGAATTTACGGTAATAGACCGTAAAATGCCTTTTGTATTTCTCTGATAATTCGTATTTATACTTCTCGATAATACACTGTGCGTGTACGGTTTTCTCTGACATTCCGTCATCTCCTTATCTTTATTTATTAAATTATAACATTCTGCTGTAATAATGTCAATGATCTGCGATATACCGCCTATCAGATTATTGACAAATATTCGATTAAATGTTATAATCTTCACAAACGAGGTGAGAAAATGCAGAAAATCAAACACGTACTCCAGTGGCATATCCTTCACAGATGCAATCTGAGATGCAGTCACTGCTATCAGGAAGACTACGGCGCTGAACTTTCTTTCGATGAACTGAAACGCATTTTCTTTCAGTACAAGAACTTCTGCACATCCCTCGGCTTCTGCGGACATATCAACTTCACAGGCGGCGAACCGATAATTTCCCGACATCTTTTTCCTTTGCTTGACCTGTGCAGTGAACATAATATCACTTTCGGCATTCTCACAAACGGCACGCTCATAACCGATGAAATAGCAGGGAAACTGGGGAAATACTCAGGACTTTCATTTGTGCAGATAAGTATTGACGGCACTGAAAAAACTCATGACAGCGTCCGTGGTAATGGGAATTTCCGTAAAGCTTTTGAGGGCGCTGATAATCTCAGAGCCCACGGCATACAGACAATGGCCGCATTTACCTGCCATAAACGGAATTATACCGAACTGAAAGATGTGATAAAAACAGTCCGGCGCAAAAAGATAGACCGTTTCTGGGCAGACCGCCTTATCCCTATGGGAAGCAGTACGGAAGATATCCTCACTACCGACGAATACCGTGAAGTTATCCGCACCCTCACACATGAACACAACCGAAGGACTTTATTCGGCAATACAAACGTACACCTGAATCGTGCCCTGCAATTTCTTGAAGGCGGCGATTGCTTCTATCAATGTACAGCAGGAACGACTCTGCTGACTGTTCTTGCCGACGGTACACTTCTCCCCTGCCGCCGTTTGCCTATATCTATCGGCAACTGCCTTGAAACGGATATGCTTGAACTTTACAGAAACAGCAGTCTTATCGCTGAACTGAAAGAAAAACGCATCCCCGATGAATGCATTGCCTGTCCCAAGGCAGAAGCGTGCAGAGGCGGTGCAAAATGCCTTTCCTATGCAGTTAAAGGCGATCACAACATTCGGGATATCAACTGCTATAAACTATTCTGAGGAGGTAACACATGAAAATCATCCACGCTCTGAAAAAAACATTTGCCACAGCGGCAGCTTCATTTATGATCGTTTCATCAGCTTTACC
>CADBAC010000285.1 GCA_902792495.1 Ruminococcus flavefaciens
AAAAGAATACCTTAACAAGGATCTTCTTACCCCCGATAAAGCAATGATTCTTGAATACTTCAACCGTTCATCAGATATTGAAGTTCCTGATGACAGGATAAACATTTTCACTGCCTGCGATTTTGTTGACGATGATACATTTGAAAGAATGCTTGAGAAGTACGGTCTTGACAAATCAGAGTATATGAACGAGGAACACCCGAAGGCGCTTATCTTTGACAACAGTGTGGTTTTCAATCCTATGAGCGAAAGATACATTGATCTTCGCTTCCTCAGCTGTGACAGCTGTGAGATCGAATGCTTCAGTCATAAGGAAATAGACGGTTATTACTATATGTACGAAAAAGACGGCAGAGCATTTTACGGAAAAGAAACAGATGAGGATACTGATGTAGACGAGGAGGATGTTGAATATTCTGAAGAAGACGGGTACGAGATGATCAGTATTCCTGCCGATAATTCCAGAATAGGATATACTTTTGATGTCGGTAAGGTAATATATGAGCAGCTTCCGTATTCTACAAGCGGAATTGACCTGCTTCATGTTGTCTATCCTTACAGTTTTTTTGATAAGGTAGGTATCCCCGGGGATACTTATTCAAGCTGTAATTTCTATATTATGAGCGATGAACCCGATGCCTGTTTCAGCAACATTGAGAAGATGCTGAAAGAAGAACGTATGCCCACCAATTATTTAATAAATCAGGCCGAGAGTGAGAGGCAGACAAGAAGCCTTATCACTATCGTCAAGGTATTCGCATACGGATTTATAGTGCTTATCTCACTTATCGCCGCAGCAAATGTATTTAACACAATATCCACGAATATAGCGCTCCGCAGACGAGAATTCGCAATGCTTCGCTCTATCGGAATGACTTCAAAGGGAATAAGAAAGATACTGAATTATGAGTGTATTCTTTACGGAGTAAAGTCGCTTATGCTCGGACTTCCTGTTTCGGCACTTGTGACCTATCTGATTTACAGGACAGTGCTCGGGCTGATGGATACCGGATTCTCCATGCCGTGGAAGGCTGTGGGTATCGCAGTATTCAGTGTATTCGCCGTAGTATTCGCAACAATGATGTACTCAATGAGCAAACTGAAAAATGACAATACCATAGACGCACTGAAAAACGAAAACTTATAACAACAAAGGGAAGGAACTATTCTATCGGACAGTTCCTTCCCTTTATGCTTTAGAGTGACGATATATCACAGGAATAATTATTATCCAGTGTTGTGCAGGTATCTCCGTTCTGTGTCAGAATAGAGTTGTCGGTCTCATGTACGAGTGAAAATCCGCCCTGCGGTATGTTGTATCCACCGTTTCTTATGAAAAAGATGTATTGCTGATCCTGGTCGGGTAAGTATCTGCCCATGCCTCTTTCGTATACGATCCAGTCATCGGGGAAATCTCCGTCAATGCCGTATATTCGGGCATAATCGTCAGCGGAGATGTATCCGCCTTCAAACCTTACCGAGATCTTGTCGCCCTGAACTACCGAACCGTCCGACTTCAGGATACTGTTTACTGTGATATCAAGCTGAGTATACGCAGCTCCGTTTTCGGATGTGTAGATGATATTGTCGATCGTACCGCTGATAATATTGTCTGACTGGTTTGCCGCCAGTTCGAGGTAGTTATCAGCACCGGGCGAATGCCATGCTCCGTCAGTGCCTCCCGGACCGTCTACTCCATTGCTGCTGCCTGACTTTTCACCTCTGAGCTGTTCGGGAGTTACAGGATGTCCGTCGTTATACACAACAGAAGGAGTGATAGTCTTGTCTTCGCCTGATACAACAGTTACGGGATTGACAGGTTCTTGCGGCTGCGGCGGCACCGGCTGATCGGTGGGCTTGGTGTTCTGCTGCTGTGCGGTTGTGGTAGTGGATCTGCTGTTGTTGGAACTGCTTTCCTGCGGCTTTGAAGCTGTTGTGTTTGAAGTTGCGGCGGGGGAGCTTTCCTCGCTGCTGTCAGACTTCTGAGTGCCTGATACATCGGAGTTACCGCTGATCTTCTGCGTAGCTGAGGCAGTTGAAAGCGATGTTGTCTTTATTGCAGTTCCGGTCGTGGTCTTTGATGATTTAGTTTTTGATCCTGTGGTTTCCGATATCGTAGTAACAGCGATATAGCTGTCATTTTCATCGGGTATATTTTCTTCTTCTTTTTCTTCGGTATCTGTTACAACAACGGAGATATTTCCGTGGTCGTTATTACCGGGATGTATATCGGTATTTTTTCTGACGTTGAACCATACTCCACAGACTACAGCACAAGCTGCGGCCATAGAAGCAATTTTAATAAAAAGGGGAGAAATAGACTTGCGTTTCTGTTTCTTTGCAAGCTGCTCATATTCGGCGATAAACTGACGCTTCTTTTCGGGCTCAGGTATGCCGAATGCTTCATTGAGCGCTATTTTTTCTGATCGTGTCATATAAGCTCCTCCTTTCCAAGATCTTTGTGCAGTTCATCAAGAATACGCTTGATCTTTCGGTTTACGGCAAAACGTGACATATTATAGATCTTGCCGATAACGTTCACAGGCACTTCATTTATGTAGCGAAGAAGAATTATTTCCCTGTCGGTTGAATCAAGTCTTCCGAGAGCCTGTTTCAGTGAGAATTTAGATAAAACGCTGTCTTCGATATCATCATCGGAGGCATCGGTTTCCGAAAGGCCGACTGCTGTTTTCTTTCTGAATTCATCGGTACAGAGATTGCCTGCTATTGTATATAAAAGCTGGAGGGTCTTGTCTAAGCTGTGATATTGAGGGTGTTCGAGATATCTGAGGAATGTTTCCTGTGTGATGTCTTCTGCGGTCTCCCTGTGTCTTACCCTTAGGTAGCAGAACCGGTATATTTTGTCATACTGTTCTTCTATATCCATAAGCGGGCACCTCCTTTATTATTATGAATGAGCGGAATCTAATAGTATAATTATAACATAAACGGAAGAAAAAATGTTAATAAATTGTTAAGAAGGTGGCTGGGGAAAAACCGTACCCTGAAAAGAGTACGGCTCTGATCGTCCCCTACAAAGGAATAACCGCAAAAAGTGCGATGATTTATAACAACGCTCAGATGCTTACAGTGCAGACAGCATCAGTGAGCGGTGTCGGCTTATTCGGGAATATTTGTCAGTGTTCCCAGGAATACGGGCATATCAGTTTCCGTATCAACTATTGCATAGACGAAAGGTCTGTC
>CADBAC010000286.1 GCA_902792495.1 Ruminococcus flavefaciens
CCTCGACATACGTCAGTATGCCTTCGGAATTTCTGTACAATCTGACGAAAAATCTGACAGCGCATCTGCGGCACTATCTTTGTGCGGTATTGCCTTAACTTCCAACCAAGTTGGTGGGAAGTTGGAAACAGCAGATATTATAGCTGAACAATCAGACGAAAGCAAAACACAAATTCGTCGCTATATCCGTTTAACAAAGCTCATTCCCGATATTCTCAAAATGGTTGATGAACAGCGTATTGCTTTTTCTGTCGGTGTGGAGCTATCTTACTTAACCGAATACGAACAGCAGGATTTGTTTGAAGCAATAGAGTTGGAGGACAAAACGCCCTCGCTATCACAGGCAATCCAAATGAAGAAGCTGTCGCAGGCAGGTAAACTTGACAGCGAAACAATAGCAAAAATCATATCCGAGGAAAAACCGAATCAGCGTGAGAAAATCAGCTTTCAGCTCGATGAACTGAGCAAGTATTTCCCCAAGAAATTCACGCCGCAGGATATTTACAAACGCTTACTCAAATTAGCGCAGGACGATTACAGACGCAGACAGCGTCGCAGGAAGGAACGATAATGAGTATTATTCAATCACTTTACGGCAAAGAACACGAATACAATGTCAACGGCGCTACCTACATTGTGTCGGCGGCGTTCAAGCATACAGGACGGAAAGAAGATAACACCTCTTTCCCGACCTGTGTCAAAGAGATTATAAACAGTGATTTCGCACATTTGATAATCACCGAAGAAAACGAGCAATCAGACATCAATCAAAATTTGATGACGACGGAGTGTCGTTTCTTTAAGAATGCCTGACGGATCATGCTTTATATACGATATCGCCGTTTATTGTTATTTGTGCGATCTCTCTTGTATCGATCAGTATCGTTTCTTCCTCAAGACCGGAGTGCGGCTTCAGGGTGTATGTAAGCCTTGAATGGCTTTCTATCTTTCCTGATGCGGGTCCGCCTCCTCCGCAGCATCCCCAGTCCCTGAAACAGTATTTTGTACCGTCCTTCATTAGAACATAGGAGTTGTCAATATCTACATCTTCAAAACACTGTGAGATATCTGTATGATCTGTCTCCCCATCAAAACGTATCGAAAAAGGCGAAACGGTCATCTGCGCATCCGGAACATTTTCGTTTATGTAGTGCGGTGAATCAATTTGCTTCAGAGTTCTTCTGATACATGCGTTATACCTGTAATTCATTGTGAAGGTCAGCTCGAACGGGAGCGCATATTCCTTCTTATCCGTCTGACAGAATATTGCCCTTTGGGGAGTGTATATAACACTCATATTCTCAACGCTTTCTTGCGAGCCTGTGAAGAGCTTTTCAAAGCGGTTCCATGCTGTTCCGGTCGATACTTCATCCGAAAGCTCATCCGTAAAAAACGTATTAACTATTTTCTGTGCCGTAAAGCAGGCGCTTTTTACCGTCAGCGTCCCGTCACGGGCGTCAAGGTGTTTGGTTCCGCTTGCATTATCAATATCAAGATGAATGAGTATCTTGATCTGCTTTCTGTCATCGCTCAGATAATACTTCGCATCGATCATAGCGTCGCCTTCGTTTTCATAACCGAAATTGCTGCCGTACCTGTCTGTGCATACAGCCTCTATTCCGCAAAAAGACGCCATTGCCGATTGGAGTTCATCAGGAGTGGTATCCGTTTTGCCGTTAAGAGAGAGCATATATTCCCTCATAGCTTTCCAGTCTGAAGTCATATACGGATAAAGATATCCCTCATCTGTAAAAGTACCTCCGTCCTTTTTCGATGCTCTGATAACGGCATACATCTCATGCTCGTCGCCTGTCAGTCCGAGAAACGAAATATCAAGGTTCGGGTCGTCGGTTCTGACCGTAACATTCCCGCCGTCATAAAGCCCCGCCGAGTTCATATTTCCCCCGAAAAACTCCTCGAAAGCTATCCGTATATCTGTGTCTGCAAGTATCATTGTGGAGCATACGCCTGAGATAACAATGATCGCTGCCGCAATAAGAATCATCCTTATTCCCTTATGTCGCTTTTTCCTGCATCCGGAACGCAGCAGCACGGCATTTTTTACAGCATCCGTACTGATATCCGTATCTCCGAAAACAGTGTCCTCGGGAACGGATATGATATCGTCATCAAATTCCGAAAAGAGCTCTTTGAATGTAAATGTATTTTTCATATCTCATATCCCCTTTCTGAAAGCTTGGATCTGATCTTTTCCCGGGTGCGTCTGAGCTTTGTTTTTACGGTCTCGGGATTTATCTGCATTACTCTGCCGATCTGTGTTATGCTCTGACAATAGTAATAGTATCTTATGACTATCTCCTTTTCGGGCATACTTATCCCGGAAATGATCTCCCGAAGGCATTGAACAAGCTCCTTCTTTTCACACTCCGAACTGACGGAAAAATCGTCCTCCGGGTCATAGTCGTCTATATCAGCTTCGATATTTCTTTTCACCGATGAAATTTTTGTAAGCGCTTTGGTTTTTGCTATACAGCAGATATATCCCTTAAGCTTACCTGCTATAATTCGGTCTGTATTCTTCCAGAGCGTGACAAAAACATCAGCCACAGTTTCCTCAATGTCCTCTTTTGAAAGACTCCCCCTTGATACGTTCTGCACGATACCCGCAGCAAGCGGAGTGTATTTTTTTATTGTTTCTTCAAATGCTTTTATATCCTTATTTTTCAGTCTCACAATGATCTGATCCTCTGACATGGTATTGCCTCCTTTATGATATCTGATAAAAGATCATACGCCTCCTTTCAAACGTTTTGAAGATCTTCTGTATATATAACTCCGTCTATTGAATCAAAATTTGGATTATCTGAACGAATAGTATAATTTTTTAGATTTCCTCCTCCGTTCATTGTAAGACCTAAATTTGTATCAGTGTAACTATTAGGAAATACTATTATATCAAGTGGCATATTACAACCACTAAAACTGTAACTTCCCATGTAGTTTACAGTCTCTGGAATTACAAGTTTTGTTGTATCTTTTAGTTTTGGGTGATTGGCTAATATATTATAAAAATGGTTTGGTTGTGAAGTGCAATTTGTCCAATTCCAAGTTGTGTTATAACTCCATCCCCAACCTACTACTTGTTCCCAAGAAGCAAGCAGTTCATTATTTGCATTATAAAATCCTGGTGTAATAACAGTTGAAGTTACATTTCCATTTAAATCTGTTTGT
>CADBAC010000287.1:0-3189 GCA_902792495.1 Ruminococcus flavefaciens
GATAGCGCAGCGGATCGGCTATGATAACGCTTCAAAATTCTCAGCGGCATTCCGTGACGTTATGGGAGCAACACCGCAGAATTACAGAAGCAGACAGGAGGAATAACAATGGGAAAGGATAAAAACGGTTCATTTGGCTGGCTTCTTTCACAGTCGGGTGAACGTAAGGGGAAATTCATACTGAGCGTTATCCTTGCGGCATTCAGTATGATATGCGGTATCGTACCGTATTACTTCATTGCAAGGATAGTCAGACTTCTGCTTGACGGAAGCACTGACCGAAACGCATACATATTCAATTGCTGTGTCATACTGGTGCTTTGGCTGCTTCATGCATTATTTCACGCACTATCCACAGCAAATTCTCACCTTGCTACATTCCACACACTTGCAGTTATACGCAAGAAGGCTCTTGACAAGCTTGCGAAAATGCCGTTGGGCGACGTAATCAGTCAGCCCTCGGGTTCACTGAAAAGTACACTGGTCGAGCGCATAGACAGTATAGAAACCACACTGGCTCATATACTTCCCGAATTCACAACAGGTATCGGAGCGCCTGTAATAATACTGATATATACTTTCACGGTAAGCTGGAAGCTGGGACTTGCCGCACTTATTACAGTGCCGTTCGGAGTTGCGTGCTATGCACTTATGATGCTCGGATACGAGGAGAATTATAGGAGGACCGTAAGGGCTACAAAGGCTCTCAATGCAGTAACTACCGAATATATCAACGGAATCGAAGTAATAAAGGTTTTCGGCAAGGCACAGTCAAGTTATGAAAAATTTGCAGATGCTGCTAAGGAAAGCGCTGCAAGCTTCGTGGACTGGATGAGAAAGTGTAATGTTTATATGACATTTGCAATGTGCATCATGCCTGCTACAATGCTGTCAGTTCTTCCTGTCGGCGGAATAATGACCATGCACGGTACAATTTCTACAGCTGATTTTATCACCGTAATGATCCTGACAGTGGGACTTATCGAGCCTTTGCTGGGAGTAATGTCCTATTCCGATGATATCGCACAGATGGATACTATAGTTACCGAAGTGAGAAATATCATTGATGCGCCCGAAATGGTGCGCCCCGAAAGCACATCAAAGACAATAGAAAACGGCGATATCGTGCTGGACGATGTTCATTTCAGCTACTCGGATAAAGAGGTGCTTCACGGTATATCCATGACCATACACAAGGGAGATTTCGTTGCTCTTGTGGGACCTTCGGGAAGCGGCAAATCTACTATTGCAAGGCTTATCGCAAGTTTGTGGGATACTGACAGCGGAAGCATTTCACTCAAAGGAGTGAACATCCGTGATATACCGCTTGACGACTACAACGATAAGATTTCCTATGTATCGCAGGATAATTTCCTTTTTGATATGTCTATCAGGGAAAATATCCGTCTTGGCAGAGCGGACGCAACAGATGAAGAAGTGGAAGAAGCTGCAAGAAACTGCGGCTGCCACGATTTCATCATGGGACTTGAAAACGGCTATGATACCGTTACAGGTACATCAGGAGGCCATCTTTCGGGCGGTGAACGTCAGCGTATAGCTATAGCAAGAGCAATGCTGAGGAATGCGGATATAATTATTCTGGACGAAGCAACAGCCTACACTGACCCCGAAAATGAAGCGATAATTCAGAGAAGCGTTGCAAAGCTTGTAGAGGGAAAAACTCTCATTGTTATCGCACACAGACTTTCAACTGTTATGAATGCCGACTGTATTTATGTTGTAAAGGACGGAATGATAGCAGAGTCGGGCAAACATGAGCAGCTCCTTGAAAAAGGCGGACTTTACAACTCGATGTGGAAAGCTCATATCTCAGCAAAGGATGGTGAAGAGGATGTTTGATATACTGAAGAATTTCTTTGACTTCTGCGACAGCGTGGACAGGAAAAAGTTCCGCCTTTCGATCGTACTCAGTCTGTTTCAGTCAATATTTGAGGCTTTGAAGATACCTGCAATAGCCTGCATGGTAAAAGCACTTCTTGACAATGACGTTACAGCCAAGACCTGCCTGACCTGTCTCGGGATAATGCTGGTAAGTATTATCGGTTCGGGAATATTCAAAAGCAAGGCAACTATGCTTCAGACTGAGGGCGGTTACAGCACCTGTGCAGGTAAAAGAATGAAGATCGCCGAGCATCTAAGATATCTTCCCATGGGCTACTACAATGAAAACAGCCTTGGACGCATAATGTCGGTAACGACGAACACTATGCAGAATCTTGAAAACGTAGCTACAAGAGTTGTAATGCTGGTTTGCTCCGGGCTTCTTACTACTGCGGTAATAACAGTGATGATACTCTGTTTTGACCTGAGAATAGGGCTTATACTCTGCGGAGGCCTTGTTGTGTTTTTTGCAGTCAACAGCGGAATGATGAAAGTATCTGCGTCAATGGCAAAACAGAAGATCGAAAAGGATTCAGCACTTGTTGCAAAGGTCATCGAATACATTCAGGGCATCTCGGAAGTAAAAGCGTTCAGGCTTACAGGAAAGAGAAGCCGTGACCTCAACATTGCTATAGATGAGAACGAACACGCAAATTCTGCAATGGAACTGAAACTTATCCCTTTTATGACGATGCAGAGTTTCTGGCTGAAAGCTATTGGCACGATCATAGTTCTTGTGTCGGTACTGCTTCACATCGGCGGAAGTATGGATCTTCTTACTTGCATTATCATGATAATCAGTTCATATCTTATCTATGCACAGCTTGACAATGCAGGAAAGTATTCTGCACTTCTCCGTACCGTTGATGTAAGTGTATGTCAGGCGCAGGAGATACTTGATACACCTCAGATGGACATTTCCGGAAAGGAGATAACTCCGTCACACTTCGACATCAGCGCTGAGAATATAAGCTTTGCATACGATCAGAAAAAGATAATTGACGGCATATCCCTTGATATTCCTGAGCGTACAACGACCGCAATAGTCGGACCCTCAGGCGGTGGTAAAACTACCCTTACTTCGCTTCTGTCACGTTTCTGGGATGTGGATGAGGGAAAGGTAACACTTGACGGACATGATATACGTGAGTACAGTATGGATTCTCTCATGAAGAATTACAGCTTTGTATTCCAGAGAGTGTATCTTTTCGCTGATACGATAGCAAATAATATCCGTTTCGGTCAGCCTGATGCACCTATGGAAAAGGTGGTAGAAGCGGCAAAGAA
>CADBAC010000287.1:3216-4272 GCA_902792495.1 Ruminococcus flavefaciens
ACTGTTATCGGCGAGGGCGGTGCTTCTCTGTCAGGCGGTGAAAAGCAGCGTATATCCATAGCAAGAGCGATCATGAAGGATGCACCTGTAATAGTTCTTGACGAAGCAACAGCAAACGTTGACCCCGAAAACGAAGCCGAACTGATAAAAGCGATCGATGCTCTCACAAAGGAAAAGACCATAATCATGATAGCACACAGGCTGAAAACTGTACGCAATGCCGATCAGATACTTGTTATCGAAAACGGCAGGATCGCACAGAAGGGTACACATGATTCTCTGATGGAATGCGACGGTATATACCGCACATTCGTGGAAAGCAGACGAGAAGCGGCTGCATGGAGAATATGACATGGCAGGCCTGTTTACTGCGGATGTCGAAAACAGGGGACTGGTACTTGATCCGAGAACTAAGCTGGCTGTAGTTATAACCCTTGTGGTGTTTGCACTTGGCGGTACAGGCAGCGATATTAAAGCAGTGCAATGGGGAACGATAGTGCTGAGCATTATCCCCATATTGCTGCTGTTCACAGCTAAACAATGGAAAAAGGGACTGATACTTGGCGGGATATTTTCTGCCATGAAAATATCCCAACTTTTACTGATCACGAAACTTAACGGCCCTTTACTGAGTCTGCTGGGGATATGCTGCATGGTGTTTGTACGCCTTATGCCGGGGCTTATCATGGGAGCTTATATGCTTTCCTCAACGACTGTAAGCGAATTCATAGCGGCAATGCACCGAATGCACATCCCTCAGCAGATAACCATACCGCTGTCGGTAATGTTCAGATTTTTTCCGACAGTGTTTGAGGAGATATCGATGATAAACACTGCAATGAAAATGCGTGACATTCGCATAGGAGGAAAGAATTCATCGAAGTTAATAGAATACCGTCTTGTTCCGCTTATGGTATGCTCGGTAAATATAGGAAGTGAACTTTCAGCGGCGGCGCTTACAAGAGGACTTGGAACAAAAGTGAAGCGTACAAATATATGCAGGATAGGCTTTCATCTCCCGGACATCGTAATATTTGCGGCCTTGCTTGCTCTTTA
>CADBAC010000288.1 GCA_902792495.1 Ruminococcus flavefaciens
TCTGATACAACATCCCCTTTGCGGTGATGGTTTTACTGAGATCATGAATGATCTTCAGCAGAACTGCCACAGCAAAGGGGATGTTCTGTCTTGACAAAATCAACAAAAAGGTGTATAATTCAATTGTATATTCTGGTACTGCTTGACTAAATATTTCTTCTTCGGAGGTGCATTATGACCGAATACCTGACACAATACATGGAAACTGTTGCAAAACGAATGGAGCAATGCTCCGATAAAGACGAACTTGACGAAATAATGGCTGAACACATGGATAAGATATCCTTCATGCAGCATGAGCGCTTCATCCATCTTATCGTAACTTTTCTGTTTGCGATAGTCCTGTGTATCTTCATCGCTATACTTCTGTTCATGGACAGAGCTGACAGTGTTGAGACAATAGGTGTGACTGTACTCATAGTAATAATAATGGCTACCGAGTGCTTCTACGTCAAGCATTATTATTTCCTTGAGAACACCGTTCAGAAGATGTACAGGGTATACGACGAATTACTGGCTAAACAGAAGGCTATGGCAGGTGATAAGAAGTGAAGAAAAAGGAAATTGCCGAACTTGCTGTTGCGGAACTGAAAAAGCTTTATCCCGATGCTTCATGTACACTTGATTACGACGAGCCGTATCAGCTTATGTTTGCGGCCCGTCTTGCGGCACAGTGTACGGATGCGAGGGTGAATATCGTCACGAAGACGCTTTTTAAGAAATATCCCACATTACAGGCATTTGCCGATGCCGATCTTGCGGAGCTTGAACAGGACGTCAAGCCCTGCGGATTTTACCACACAAAGGCAAAGAGCCTGAAAGAAATGGCTGGACAGCTTATCAGCGATTTCGGCGGAGAAGTTCCCGACACTATGGAGCAGCTTCTCACACTTTCGGGTATCGGCAGAAAGACCGCAAATCTCATGCTTGGTGATGTTTTCGGCAAGCCTGCGATGGTTACGGATACTCATTGCATACGCATAACGGGCAGACTGGGACTTACCGCAAACAAGGAGCCTGCGAAGGTGGAAAAGGACCTTGTGAAGCTGATACCGCCCGAAGAATCGTCGGATTTCTGCCACAGGACAGTGGAATTTGGCAGGGACATATGCAAGGCGAGAAGCCCGAAATGCACAGAATGTCCGCTGAATTATTTCTGTAAATACTATTCAAAAAAATAAAAAGGAGAAACGACTATGTTATTTGATTTTCAGCTTGAAACTCCCGCTGAGGGACTTGTGGATATTACCCGTGAAGTAAGTGAAGCCGTTAAGGAAAGCGGCGTATATGAAGGTATATGCGTCATTTTCTGCCCCCATACAACTGCGGCTGTCACTATCAACGAAAACGCCGACCCCGATGTCAGATCAGATTTCGTTATGGGCATGGATAAGATATTCCCCGATATGGCGCAGTTCCGCCATGTTGAGGGCAATTCCGATGCTCACCTCAAATCTTCGGCAGTCGGAGCAAGCGAAACTGTCATCATCAATAAAGGAAAACTCCTTCTCGGCACATGGCAGGATATCTACTTCTGCGAATTCGACGGCCCGAGAACACGTAAATTCTATGTCAAGGTAATGGGTGAATAATTATGGATGAGAATATTCAGAAGCTTTCGGATATCGTTAAAAACTCGCAGAGAATAGTCTTTTTCGGCGGCGCAGGAGTGTCCACCGAAAGCGGCATCCCCGATTTCAGAAGCGTTGACGGACTTTACTCACAGCAGTGGGACTATCCCCCCGAAACTATCCTCAGCCACACTTTCTTTGAAAGCAAGACCGACGAATTCTACCGCTTCTACAGAGCGAAAATGCTTTGCCTTGACGCTAAGCCCAATGCCGCTCATCTGAAACTGGCCGAACTTGAATCTCAGGGGAAGCTGACGGCTGTCGTTACCCAGAATATCGACGGTCTCCATCAGGCGGCAGGCAGCAAAAAAGTGTACGAACTCCACGGAAGCGTACTCCGCAACTACTGCACCAAATGCCATAAATTCCACGATGTGAACTACATCATCAACTCTCAGGGTGTGCCTGTCTGCGAATGCGGAGGTATTGTCAAGCCCGATGTGGTGCTGTACGAAGAAGCCCTCGACAACGATGTTGTAGACGGCGCTGTCAAGGCGATATCCGAAGCCGATACCCTTATCATCGGCGGTACATCGCTGAATGTTTACCCTGCGGCAGGACTTATCCGCTATTTCAGAGGAAGTCACCTCGTTATCATCAATATGTCGCCAACACAGATGGACAGAAACGCCGACCTGCTTATCTGCGAAAAGATAGGCTCGGTATTCTCACAAATATGAGGAGTTGATCTTGTGAAACGTTTTATCATTGCGGGGGCGGCTGTGCTTCTTTGCCTGTCGTCATGTTCCTTCAATATGTTCCGCCCTAAGATCGAAAGCGGCACTGAGGTCGATAACGCTCACCCGGGTGTAGCTGTGAACTCCTCCCCTGTTGTCATGAAGACCGAACCTCCGGCAGTTTCGCCGTATACCGATGCTTCTGAGATACTCTGCAT
Source organism: Ruminococcus flavefaciens (assembly GCA_902792495.1). GTDB lineage: Bacteria > Bacillota > Clostridia > Oscillospirales > Ruminococcaceae > Ruminococcus > Ruminococcus flavefaciens_Z. The sequence continues at coordinate 2,527 of CADBAC010000288.1, forward strand.
GGTAAGACACTACAGTCCCTCGTCGTTCACAAAATCAGATATGATAGTTCAGGCGGACGGCCGTATCTGGTGCGGATTCTACTTTCAGAACGAGGGAACTATCGGCGCTGACAATGTACTCAGAAAAACCGACGGCTCTGCCTCTGAGGAATTTACTCTCATGGACGACAAGTGGATGGACGCTTACCTCACCGAAGATGCCGAGGACGATTTCATGCTTTTCGGCGAAACCTTCGAGCTTGGCATACTTTCTCAGTCCGACCTTGACAAGCTGAAAAAGTACATCTCGGAAGCCGATCCCCAAAGCGATACAAAAGCTATCGGCGAGCAGGATACGGCCGCCGAAGACTATTACTACGCAAGTATCACAGTCGATAAAAACGGCAGTCCTGTGCGTATGCCCGTTCATGCGGATATCGGAAAATACAGCATAACAAGCAGTGACAGCAATGCAGAAAAGGCCTGTAAACTGGTCATGAACCGTTCCGCCGACTATTTTAAGCAGTGGGAATCTCTCTGCGAGGAGAAAATGACAAAAGATCAGTAAGCCCCTGACATAACCTCGGTACTTATAAAGAAGTTTTTACACGAGTCTATTGAGGGAAACCCTTTTGAAAAAGGGTTCTCCCTCAAACTCCCTTCCTAAAACTTTCTCCCTCAAACTCCCTTCCTAAAACTTTCAGTATTAATTTTTGCCCATTATAGGGCGCACTTGAAAGAAATGAGAAATTCTTACTTTACTGGTGTGCGCCCTATAATGGGCAAAAATTCTATTAAAAGTCTTTGGAAAGGGGTACGGGGTCGACTCCCCACAGTGTGGGGAGGTGTCAGCGTAGCTGACAGAGGGGACGGCCTCCGTCAGAGGGAACCTTTCCTCAGAAAGGTTCCCCCGATAAATACATATAAAACTGCCGTATAAGCACCACGGCTTATGCCGTCCTTTTTATTATTCGGTTATAAGTTCACGGACTTCCAGTCCTTTTATTCTGGATGATGCGATGTATGCAAAAACGAAGAAGCTGAATGTCATAGCCGCAGCAGGAAGCAGGAACATCACAGGTCCGAAGTCGGGCAGGAAGTTGGAAAGTCCGACTATACGCATAAGTGCCGAAAGCAGCGGCCTTGTCAGGAATACTGCCGAAACCGAGCCTATGGCCGCACCTATCAGCGCAAGGACTGCAAACCTCAGCGCAAACTGTCCACGAAGCCTTGACGATGTGAAGCCCTGCGACTTGTAAATACCGATGTCCTTTCGCTCACGCTGGAAAGTCTTGGCGCATACAAGATGCACAGCAATTGCCGCAAACACGATACAAACCACATAGATAGCCGTGCTTATTGAGATAAGGAGAGTGTCAACTGTGTCCATCATATTCTCAATAGATGAATCGGGCTCCGAAAGCGAAGCCTGATATATGCCGTCGAATTTCTCGTTTATAGCGGCTTTGACCGATTCTTTGTC
>CADBAC010000289.1 GCA_902792495.1 Ruminococcus flavefaciens
ATTAAAAGTCTTTGGAAAGGGGTTCGGGGAAGAACCTTTCCTCAGAAAGGTTTTCCCCGATAAATGCGTATAAAGCTTCTATATGAGTATCACGGTTAAGTATCTGCCTTTAATTTATAGCCTTATCTGCTTGTATTGATGTATTCTTCGATAGTCAGGTCGCCGCCTGCTGAAGTGTAGGCATAATAAGAAAGAACGGTAGAAGCATCGACTGCGCTGATAATTCCGTCGCAGTTTACATCGGCTGCTCTGAATTGGCGGCCGCTGAGTCTCCTTTCTTCGCCAACGGAAAGGCGAGCGTACTCGGTTATGATGACAGAAGCGTCGATTCCGTCTATTTTTCCGTTTCCGTCAACGTCGCCGAGGAATACCCCAGGGTCAGCCACGACCTCGATAGCGCCCTTTGCAGGAACGGAGAAGATATGCTTTGTCATTGCCTCGCCCTTGCTGTCGTCATTGAAATTGGTGAACAGAGACTGCGCACGTCCCTCAAACTTAGGTCCGCCCACATAAATTTCGTACCTGTCGCCCTTTTTAGCATTGGCAGGCAGTTCAAAGTCGATGTGCCACATCTCGCCGTCCTTGCCCGAATCGGATTCGCCTGCTGTGGAAAGGAACAGGAAGTCGCCTGTCTCGCCTGCCTCCTGCACAGTTGTAAGTCCGTCGGTAACGGCAAGTCCGGGAACAGCTTCGCCTGCAAGCTTCAGACGGCTGTCAAAGTAAAGATAAATGTCGGAACTGCAATACAGCCCGTCTGCGCCCTCAACGGAGAGAGTCACACGCTGAGTATGGGTGTCCGGCAGATCGCTTTCATAGACCTGTATCTCGGGCAGACGGAACACGGGTTTGCCCTGTACTGCGGGACCTGTTGTGGTGACTGTTGCAGTAGCCGAAGTTGATGAAGTCGTTGTCTTGGTTGTGGTTTTGGTCGTGGTCTTTGTTGTGGTTGTTGTTGTTTTCGATGTTGTAGTCGTTGAAGCTGTGGTCTTTTTCGTGGTTGACGTTGTAGTAGTAGCGGCAGGCTTTGTAGTTGTGGTTGTGGCTTTTGTGGTGGACGTTACAGCTGCGGTCAGTTCGGAAGCTCCCAGTGACTGGAATTTATATCCGTATTTTTCCGCATATTTCTGCGCTGTGGAATTATCATAACCCACGATATTTCCGCTGAATGTCACATTTGAAGTTGAGTTGAAAACAGTCGTATTCTTGTCGAAAATCTCGCAAAGGGGATTTCTGAAAGTGACCGACGCAAGTGACTTGTCGTTGCCGAAAGCAGTCTCCCCCACCGATGTGACGGACTCGGGAAGGTCTATTTCTGTTATGAGCGGACAATCTGCAAAAGCGCCTGAGCCGATAGTTGTGAGTTTTGTGGAAAGTTTTACTTTTTCAAGGAAGCCGCACATTTTGAATGCGCCGCTTTCTATCTTTGTTACAGAGGACATAGAAACAGAAGTAACAGCGCTGTCTCTGAACGCATTTTCGCCTATCACAGTTACCTGACTACCGCCTATGCTGTAAGGGATCGTTACATCTCCCACAGCCTCAGAGCCATCGATCAACTCTGCGTGGTCGCTGTAGATGTTGTACTTCATACCCATCAGCGTATATTCCTGAGCTTCCGAAGCCGCCTGAACTTCGTAACTCATCTGCCTGCCATCAGGAATATATGCCGTCAAGCCGCCTGTTATCAGTACAGAAAATGCCGCAGCTGCGATTTTTCTTATATTCATAGTTACCTCCATATTAAAAAACAAATATATAGTTATTATATCATATATCAAATATATATAGATTAACAGAATATGTCCGAATAACTACAAAACGGTTACAACGTCCGTTTTTTCACCGAACCCACTGCCAAAATACAAGGGGAAACCTTTCCCGGAAAGGCTTCCCCAAAATGCTCATATTAAGGCAAGTTACAGGCGTTCACGGAAGTCGCTGTAGCCGAACTTTCTCAGTTGCTGCAAAGTACCATCCTTTTTCATCAGGATTATCTCAGGCAGCGGCATACCGTTGAAGGTGTTGTTCTTGACCATCGAATAAATGGCCATATCGCCGAAAACCAGCCTGTCGCCGATATTCAGCGGCTTATCGAAGGAATACTCACCTATGCTGTCGCCTGCAAGACAGGTCTGCGAACCAAGCCTGTAGGTGAACTCCTTCTCCCATGCCCTGCCCGAATCCACAAGGGGCGGACGGTACGGCATTTCCAGCACATCGGGCATATGGCAGGCCGCAGATGTGTCAAGAATTGCGATGGGCATATCATTTTCCGTAAGGTCAAGCACCTCTGTCACCAGCCAGCCTGCGTTCAGCGCCACGGCTTCTCCGGGTTCGAGGAAAACCTCCAGTCCGTACTTTTCCTGCATACGCTTTATGCAGCGTTCAAGGCGAGGGATGTCGTAATCGTCACGGGTGATGTGATGTCCGCCGCCGAAGTTTATCCACTCCATTTTCGGCAGTATATCGCCGAATTTCTCCTCTATGGCATTGAGTGTGGACTCCAGATCGTCGGAGTTCTGCTCGCAGAGAGTGTGAAAGTGAAGGCCGCTTACACCGTCAAGGTCGTTTTCACGGAAGTTCCTGCGTGTGATGCCAAGTCTTGACACAGGCGAACAGGGGTCGTATATCTCGTGGCCTTCCTGTGTGGAATATTCGGGATTTATGCGGAGTCCTATCTTCTTCCCTGCCGCAAGGACTCTGTCACGGTAGCGGTCAAGCTGTGAGAATGAATTGAAGATGATATGGCCGCAGCAGCTGATTATCTCGTCTATTTCGCTTTCACGGTAAGCCGCCGAGAAAACGTGGTTCTCTTTGCCCATTTCCTCATAGCCCAGCTTCGCCTCAAAAAGGCCGCTGCAAGCCGTTCCCGAAATGTACTGAGCGATCAGCGGATACACATGGTAGCAGGAAAAAGCCTTCTGCGCCAGAAGTATCTTTGCACCTGTCCTGTCCTGAACACCTTTGAGTATCTCAAGATTGTGTATCAGCCTTGCCTCGTCGATAATATAGCAGGGTGTGGGAAGTCCTGATGTGTCAAAATTCACGCTCACTTGAGGAAGTCCTCCATGGTGATCTTTGCTCTCGGATTGCCGTCAGCGTCGTCCTCTATCATCTCGATGGACTTGATAGTGATCGGTGTATCAGGCGCAGAAATG
>CADBAC010000290.1 GCA_902792495.1 Ruminococcus flavefaciens
AAACTAAGGAAGGGGGAGAAATGCCGACTTTTACTGCGGTTTTCTTTTTCTCCCCCTTCCTTTGGTTTCCCCTTTGCATAAAATGCGACTGTTACACTATTTGTTGTCAAAGTAAAGAATACACATTATATTATTATATCGTCAAAGTATTCGCATTCCTCTTCCTCACGCTTTATCCGTTCCTCATTTTCTCTGGCGGTCTCGCTTATGGCATCGTCGTAGCCTTTGAGTGCGGCAAATGCGGAAAACTGCGCCGCCCGTGCAAGATTCGACATATGTCTGCGGCTTAGTGAAACATGGTGTGGGAGCTCAATAATATCGTCGTATTCGTGAGTTATCTCGTCTGTCATGCCCTGTGACCTCCTATCTGCTGATTTCTTTCCCGTGCAGTTGCACCGCTCTGGTAGTTTGCACCTTTCAGTATGGCATTTTTCCCGTATTTGTGTCTGATGTTCAGCAAAGCCTGCTGTAGGGACTTCTCCCTTTCGTGGGATATCCTTTTCTTTTCCGCCTGTCTGCATTTTTCTTCCTGATCGGTAAAAAAATCCAGCTGGATGAACTCATTGTCAGCGGAAGCCTTTCTCTCGGGTATAACGTGGTTTGCGGTTACGTTTATCCTGCGGATCGAAAGTGTGGGATCGGTTATCCTGTCGAAAAGTTCCTTTACCGCTTCGTCTATCTCTTTTGAGGAAGATGTAGGCTCGCCGAGATTGATAGTGCCGTGAGCGTGAACAGGCACTTGTCTGCCGTAGTGGTCGGTCTTTATATCGCCGCTGTATGTGATGGCTTCTCCCTTTAGATTGGCGATATCATAGCCTATGTGCAGAACCAGCTGATCGGTCACAAGTCCCTTTTCAACAAGGTCAAGGGAAAGCATATCCGCCATTTCCCATGTTATAAGCTTTGCCACATCGTTATCGGTAGCCTGCTGAAGCACCTGACCCGAACTGAGACTGTTCGATTCGGGACGGTAGCTTTTTATGTCCGCAATTGTACAGGGTTCCCAGCCCCATGCGTGGTCGATGAGAAGTTCGGCATTTACTCCGAAAACCTTGTACAGCACCTTTTCCCCGAATTCGGAAAGGGAGAAACGTGCCACATCGCCCATGGTGTAAAGTCCCCGAGAGGCAAGCTTTGAGGCGTAACCTCTGCCCACACGCCAGAAGTCGGTAATGGGAGTATGTCCCCACAGGAGGCGGCGGTAAGAGTCCTCATCAAGCTGAGCGATACGCACTCCGTCCTTGTCCGCAGGCATATGCTTAGCCACTATATCCATAGCAACTTTTGCCAGAAAAAGATTGGTGCCGATGCCTGCTGTGGCGGTTATCCCCGAAGTATCCAGCACATCACGGACTATCTTCATGACGAGGTCGTGAGGGGAAAGCTTATAAGTGGCAAGGTAGCTGGTCAGGTCGATGAACACCTCGTCTATGGAGTAAACATGGATATCCTCGGGAGCGGCATACTTCAGATATACCTGATAGATCATAGTGCTGTATCTGATATAGTGAGCCATTCTCGGCGGAGCGACGATGTAGTCAAGTTCAAGTGAGCGGTCGGCTTTCAGTTCGCTGTCAATGCAGGACTTGCCCTTGAAGCGGCGGTATGGCGCCTTGTATCTCCGGGCTTCGTTCAGCTTTTCCACCTGAGCCACTACCTCGAAAAGCCTTGGCCTTCCGGGGATGCCCCATGCTTTCAGTGAAGGCGAAACAGCAAGGCAAATCGTCTTATCGGTGCGGCTTTTGTCGGCTACGACAAGATTTGTATTCAGCGGATCCATATTCCTCTCCATGCATTCCACAGAAGCGTAGAATGATTTCAGATCAATAGCCGCATAGCATTTTTCCATGTACAGCACCTCCTGCCGATCATATGTTCTTATTATATTATAGCACATATGTTCTGCAATGTCAACAAAAAATCAAACATACATTCGATTTTGTCGGGATAAAAAGTCGTGAAAAAATTGTCAAAACCCCTTTATTTTTCACATAGGATATGATATAATGAATGTAAACATTCATTATAATGTATTAAAATGTCCTTGCAGATACGCAAATCACAGATTTGCTCCCTGCATATCGGACAATTATATCATAACGCTTACGCTTTTATGATATAATGGAAAAGATGATTCGTGATAAGGAGTATGCTCCTCCATCCCGAATGAACAAAAGTACACGGAGGTTTTTATATGAGAGCAGTTGTAACTGTTATAGGTAAGGATACTGTCGGTATCCTCCACAAGGTAAGCGGTATCTGCGCTGAGTTCAACGTAAATGTCATCGAGGTAACACAGAGCGTATTACAGGATATGTTCGCTATGATAATGCTGGTTGATATCTCATCAATAAAGGGCGATTTCTCAGAGCTGGTTGACCGCATGGAATCCCTGGGCAAGGAACTCGGACTCTCCATCCACACAATGCATGAGGATATCTTCAACTCAATGCACACTATATAAGCGAAAGGATGTCCGTTAATGCTCAACGTATACAATATACTTGAAACCATAAGAATGATACAGGACGAATGTCTCGATATCCGTACAATAACTATGGGTATCTCGCTTCTGGACTGTATCGACACTGATATAGACAAGGCCTGCGAAAAGGTATACAACAAGATAGTATCCAAGGCAGGCAATCTGGTTGCTGTTGGTCAGCAGATAGAAAAGGAATACGGTATACCGATTGTAAACAAGCGTATATCCGTAACACCTATCGCAATGCTTGCTGCTGCTTGTCCTGACGGCGATACTGTAAAATTCGCAAAGGCACTTCAGAGAGCAGCTGATACCTGCGGCGTAAACTTCATCGGAGGCTATTCCGCACTGGTACACAAGGGATTCAGTGCAGGAGATATGGCTCTTATCAAGTCCATCCCCGAGGCTCTGGACGTAACACAGAATATCTGCTCATCCGTTAATATCGGCTCTACAAAGTCAGGTATCAACATGGACGCTGTAAAGCTTATGGGTCAGATAGTCAAGGAGTCAGCAGAAAGAACTGCTGACCGTGACTGCATCGGCCCTGCTAAGCTGGTAGTATTCTGCAACGCTGTTGAGGATAACCCGTTCATGGCAGGCGCTTTCCACGGTGTAGGCGAGCCTGACTGCGAGATCCACGTAGGTGTATCGGGCCCCGGTGTTGT
>CADBAC010000291.1 GCA_902792495.1 Ruminococcus flavefaciens
ATTACACAGATGTAGGTTACTATAACGGCGGTGCAGAGCTTGAAGTTGTTAAGACTTTCGATGATAATACCGGAGACAACACAGGAGATAATACCGGTGACAACACTGGTGACAATACAGGAGATAATACCGGTGATAACACTGGTGATAACACAGGCGATAATACCGGTGATAACACAGGTGACAACAACACTCCGGATAACAACGACAATACTCCCGATAATGCAAACAACACTCCTGATAATACTGTAAAAACTCCCGACAATACAAATAATACACCCGACAACAGTAATAATAACAGTAATCCTGGTGTTGTAAATACATCGGATACCACACCTCTCGCTGTTTTGATGGCACTTGCTGCTGCATCTGCACTTGGCATAGTTGCTGCAAGAAAGAAGAAATCAGACGAGATCTAAAAATTAAAAATCTGTGGCAGCTGCACATCTGTTTGCAGCTGCCGCTTATTTCTTTTTGTTGACAGAGATTTGTTTTTTACGGAATAGGGCATAAAAAAGGAACATAAGAATGAATAAGATATTTGATAAAATAAAGAATTTCCTCCGAAAATTTTTCGGATTATATATAATAGATGAAAATAAGCCTGTACCGTTTTCTCAGCAGGTGCTTGTGACCGGAACGATATTAGCTGTGACCTGCATAGCATTTACGATAATGTATCTTTGCAGCTATTCAAAGTCAGTTATATCCGTAAACATGGACGAAACAAGTCAGACTTCAACATCATCGGTTACAAAAGAAGTATCAGAAACTGAACAAGTCAGTAAATCAGAATCATCGGATGAAAATAGCAAAGAAGAAAGCAAAGAAGAAAGCAGCAATACAGAGGAAAGCGAAGAAAGTATGGATACCGCCGCAATGCTCGGGAATATGACTACGGTACTGAAAACTACAGATGATCTGCACAGAGGAGAGCTTATCCTTGTAAACAAAGAGCTTTCATGCCGTTATGACGGAGAAAACGCAGAGCCGATGGCGGATACAAAATCTGGCTCGTATGTTCTTGTTGATAATAATGTATCATTAGCTCCTGATGTAACATTAAAGCTTAATGATATGATGGACACATTTGAAGCGATATACGGAGAAAATGATGTCATGGTAGCCTGCGGCTACAGAGATTATAATACTCAGGCTCACCTTTACTTTGAGGAAATAGATAAAAAAGGAAAGGAAGAAGCTGAAAAATCGGTAGCACCTCCGGGATACAGCGAGCATCAGACAGGATATACATTTGACCTTGATCTGAACAGAGAAGGCGATGCCGGAATAAATTATTATGGTGACGGCATATATTCATGGATAAATGAAAACTGTTCTGATTACGGCTTTATTATCCGCTATGTCGAGGGTAAGGATGAAATAACAGGGTTTATGTATGAACCATGGCATTTCAGATATGTTGGAGTACCGCACAGCATATATATGACAAAGAATAATATGGTTCTGGAGGAATATCTTGATTTCCTTCAGAAATATACAAGCAATTCACCTCTTTATATAAAAGATGATGAAGGTAATGAATGGCTGATATATTATGTTGCTGAAAGTAACGATTATGAAACCGAGATACCTGTACCGCAGGATAAGGAATATTCAATTTCAGGTGATAATTACAGCGGTTTCATTGTGACAGTCAGCAATTAAATATGAAAGGAATGGTAAAAAATGGAATATGTGATTTCAGAAAAAGTAAAAACATTAAAACCATCAGCAATAAGAGAAATATTCAAATATGCGGCTGATCCGTCTGTTGTATCACTTTCGGCAGGAAATCCCGCACCTGAGGCTTTTCCTGTTAAGGAGATAGAAAAAATATCAGCAGATATATTGGCGACTGAACCTGTAGCTGCATTACAGTATAGTGTTACGGAGGGTTATCCTCTACTCAGAAAAAAAGTATGGGATTATATGCAGAGTAAATATAGTGTCGGCAGTGATGACGATGATATACTTATTACATCAGGGGCACAGCAGGTGATGGATCTGTTTACCAAGACAGTCTGCAACGAAGGTGATACTGTAATATGTGAAGCACCAAGTTTTATAGGTTCGCTTAATTCATTCCGTTCGTATAACTGCCGCCTTTGTGGTATTCCTGTTGAATCTGACGGAATGAATATCGAGGCACTTGAAAATGCTCTTAAAAATGAAAAAAATGTGCGTTTTATATATATAATAGCTAATTTTCAGAATCCATCGGGTATTACAACAAGTTTTGAAAAGCGTAAGGCTATATATGAACTTGCCAAAAAATACAGCGTTATGATACTCGAGGATAACCCTTACGGAGAACTAAGAATAAGCGGGGAAGATGTACCCTGTATCAAATCGCTTGATACAGACGGAATAGTGATGTATGCCGGTTCATTTTCAAAGGTACTGTCGCCCGGTATGCGAATAGGGTTTGCGATAGGGCCGAAAACGGTTCTGCAGAAAATGATAGTGTGTAAGCAGGGAGAAGATGTTCATACAAATTCATGGGCTCAGATGGTAGCATACAGATTTATGAACGAATATGATTATGAAGCACATCTCAGGAAACTTCGTGAGATATACAGAAAAAAAGCTGATTTCTGTATGGAACTTCTTGACACTTACCTTGTGCCTAACGGTATAACATATGAAAAAATACAGGGGGGACTTTTCATATGGTGCAGTCTGCCGGAAAACTCCCGTATTTCTATGGGCGAATTCTGCAAACAGGCTGTACTTAACAAAGTATGTGTTGTACCGGGAAATGCATTCCTTACAAATGAAGAAGAACAAAGCCGTGCTTTCAGAATAAACTTTTCCACACCGACAGATGAACAGTTGGAGAAAGGTATAAAAATTCTCGGCAGACTTGCATCTGAACTTATCTGAAGATACTCAAACCTGACAGAAAGGTGATGAATAAGCTTTGGGAAGAAAAAAACGTGAAAAAAAGCGTGTAAAGCTTATGATGATAGTAAATCCCCATTCAGGCAGAACTAAGCATAATATCTTCGCAGGAAAGATCGCAGATATGTTTGCAAAGAATAATGTAGAGGTTGCCGCATATTTCACATCTCCTGATTACAAGGCGGATTATCTTGTCAGTGAGCATGGAAAGGACTATGATATAATTGGTGTATGCGGAGGAG
>CADBAC010000292.1 GCA_902792495.1 Ruminococcus flavefaciens
CGCAACTATTATTTTTATATTCATTGCAATCTCCTCAAAAAAATCCTTCATTTTTACAGTCATCTGTTTCGACAATTCCGCGCCTGCTGTCTGACGGCACCGCGTTATAATATCAGAATCAGCTATCCGCTCCGCGGGCGGGATCATTTCGCGCCGTCTTTTTTCAGCACAGCAGAAATTGTTTTGAACATTATCTTTATATCAAGCCCTACAGATGCGTGGTCAACATAGAAAAGCTCCATTTTCTGACGTTCTCCGCTTTCATATGTGGCATTATTACGCGCATAAGCCTGCCAGTATCCTGTCAAGCCGGGCTTGACAGACAGGAATTTATCCCTCTCAGTTTCACTGTACATCAAAAGCTCCCGCTCAATTATCGGTCTGGGGCCAACAAGGCTAAGCTCGCCCCTGATAATATTGAGCATCTGCGGAAGCTCGTCAAGACTTGTGCGTCTCAGGAAATTACCGATTTTGGTTATTCTCGGATCATTATCTATTTTGAATTCTCTCTGATATTCCTCAAGCTGCTCAGGCGTAAGCATATCCTCTAATTTGTCAGCGTTCTTTTTCATAGAACGGAATTTATATATTCCTATTTTTTTTCCGTTCAGTCCGACTCTTTGGTGTTTATAAAAGACATTTCCGCCGTCCTCGGCCTTTACCATTATTGCCAGAACAAGAAAAACAGGCGATACGAGAATGGTCAGTAAAAGAGAACTTACAATATCAAATAATCTCTTAATTATCAAATATAATTTTGATTGTTTTCTGCTGTTACTTGCTTCGACTGTCATCAACATGCATCCTTACTGTCGTTAAAACTTGAAAGTATCCTTAATTCCTGCCCACTTCTGATCCTTATCGCTGAGATTCAGCGGTGTACCGTCCGCGAGTGTATAACCCTCTGCGCTTGCAGTTCCGTCATATTCGCCGTTAACTCCGAGCGAAGCCCAGTCAATACCGATTTCAGGATCATTCCAGGCAAGACCGCCTTCGTCATTTGCGTGATAGAAGTCATCGCATTTATAACAAAATTCCGCTGTTTCACTGAGAACCAGAAAACCGTGCGCGAAGCCGCGGGGAATAAGAAACTGCTTCTTGTTTTCCTCGGTGAGCTCAACACCGAACCACTTTCCGTAGGTTTCGCTGCCGCTTCTCAGGTCAACAGCCACATCAAAAACGGAACCCTTTATCGCTCGTACAAGCTTTGTCTGCGGATAATGCTTCTGAAAGTGAAGTCCGCGCAAAACTCCCTTTGTGGACATGGACTGATTATCCTGAACAAACGTAATGTTTATTCCAGCTTCCTTCATGTCGTTTTCATTGTATGTTTCCATGAAGTAGCCGCGGCTGTCGCCGTGAACAGCAGGTGTAATTACGCACAGCCCATCGATTCCGCCCACGTTCTTTTCAACTGTAATCTGTCCCATATCAGTACTCAATCTCCTTTAAGTATCTTGAGAGCGCATTCTGCCATGTAGGAAGGAGTGCAAATCCGTTTTCTGTAAGCTTTGATTTATCTAAACGGCTGTTGCGCGGCCTTTTTGCCTTTGACAGCCCGTATTCTTCTGTTGTTACAGGCAAGACCTCCGTAGAGTAGCCCGCCTGTCTGTATATCTCTCTTGTAAAGTCGTACCAGCTTATATAACCGCCTTCGTTTGTAGCGTGATAATAGCCGTACTTATCGCTTTCGCACATATCAGCGAGAAGCTTTGCCAAATCGAAAGTATAAGTCGGTGTGCCGATCTGATCGTTCACCACACGGACAGTATCGTATTTCTTTCCCACCTTGAGCATGGTCTTAATAAAGTTGCTGCCGTTTCTGCCGAATACCCAGGCAATACGAACGATAAAATATTTATCAAGGATCCCGCTTACCGCAAGCTCGCCTTTCAGCTTGCTGTCGCCGTAAACACAGAGCGGAGCATATTCCTTGCAGTCCGGCTGCCACGGCTCTGTTCCTTCTCCGTCAAAAACATAGTCTGTGCTGATGTAGATCATCTTGCAGTCAAGCTCTTTGCAAGCCTGCGCAATATTTTTTGTGCCTTCGGAATTCACAGCGTAAACCTTAGCTTTGTTCTCCTCATCTTCTGCGGCGTCAACAGCCGTCCATGCGGCGCAGTGTATCACCGCGTCAGGATTTACGCTTGTCAGCTTAGTTCTTACCGACTCACCGTCTGTAATATCAAGCTGCTCATACGGCGCAGTTACAACAGCGCTGCCGTCATCTGCTCCTTCATATTTATCCGTAATATCGCTGCCCACCGCTTCATGGCCGCGGCTGATCAGTTCATTTACAACATCATGTCCAAGCTGTCCGCAGACTCCGGTTACAAATACCTTCATGTGTAAACTCCTTATCGGTTAGCGTACATCTTCTCGTAATAGTTCTGATATTCACCCGAAATAATTTCTTCCCACCATTCACGGTTTTCGAGATACCACTTGATGGTTTTCTTGATACCGTCCTCGAACTTTGTTTCAGGCAGCCAGCCAAGCTCATTGTGGATCTTTGTGGGATCAATAGCATAACGCATATCGTGACCCTTGCGGTCGGTAACATATGTAATAAGGCTTTCGGGCTTGTTAAGCTCTTTACAGATAAGCTTTACTATGTCGATATTCTTCATCTCGTTATGTCCGCCTACGTTGTAGACCTCTCCGACCCTGCCGTTGTGAATGATAAGGTCTATGGCTCTGCAGTGATCTTCAACATACAGCCAGTCACGAACATTGATTCCCTCGCCGTAAACCGGGAGAGGCTTGTCCGCAAGCGCGTTTGCTATCATAAGCGGAATAAGCTTTTCCGGGAAATGATAAGGGCCGTAGTTATTGGAGCATCTGGAAATGGTAACAGGCAGACCGTATGTTCTGTGATACGCAAGAACAAGCAGGTCGGCACCTGCTTTGGAGCTGCTGTAAGGCGAGCTTGTATGTATGGGAGTTTCCTCTGTAAAGAACATGTCAGGTCTGTCCAGCGGCAAATCTCCGTAAACCTCGTCAGTTGAAACCTGATGGTATCTTTGGATACCGTATTTACGGCAGGCGTCCATCAGAACCTCTGTTCCGATAATATTCGTCTGAAGGAATATCTCCGGATTTTCGATCGAGCGGTCAACATGGGACTCAGCCGCAAAGTTGACT
>CADBAC010000293.1 GCA_902792495.1 Ruminococcus flavefaciens
GGAAACCTTTCTGAGGAAAGGTTCTCCCCCGTACCCCCTTCCAAAGACTTTTAATAGAATTTTTCCCCTGAGAGGGCGCTCCACGAATGATGTGAAAACCAGTAGTATTACTGTGAGCGCCCTCTCAGGGGAAAAATTAATAGTCTTGGGAAACAGATTTGAGAAGCTCCTTCTTCAAATAGTCTACCTCAATAATACATACAAAAATTCTATATCAGTACAGCGGTTATCAGCCGGCGGCATTTATCTCACGTATCTCATAGGAAAGATCGTAGATACCGTCGTCATAGTGAGCGTAGTATGTTTCAATAAGACGCTTTGCTGCGGTAAGTCCGCCTTCCTTGTCAGCCCCCATGAGGATGACGAAAAGCTGCCTGCCGTGGATAGATGAGATGTCGCCTCGTCTGAGTGTAGTGCGGACGATGTTCGAGAAATTCTGCACCACTTCAGGTTCGATGAATCCCTTGGCACGGGTGCTTATGTTGAATATGATAAGCTGTGCTTTCTGGTCGAGACGTTCCAGCATCCTGAGAACGAAACGGTATATATTAGTGAAGTCGTTATCCTGGATTATGAAAGAACCGCTTCCTCTGTTGGATTCAGCTATCTTATCAAACAGACTGAAATCAACAGGATCGGGCGAAATCACGGAATTACTGCAAAGAGTTTCGATCCGGTTTTTTATCAGCTGTGCAGGCATGGGGAGAATGATAATATCGTCAGCGCCGTATTCCAGCATTTTATCAAGGTTTTCAGAGGAGCCGTCAAAAGTAAGGACACCTACAGAGAGAAACTGTCGCTTAGCTTCGTTGATAGTGTTGTGGAGGTCGTCACTTATCAGATCCTGAGAAATGAGAACGCAGTCGTAGTCAGCTGAGATGTCATCCAAAGACGTTTTGTGGAAAGATATGCCTTCTATCCCGTGGAGATACTTGTCGGTATTCTCATAGGAATTGCTGATAACAGCAACATTTTTCTCTAACATATTAAAACTCCTTTCGTTGCGGATAATACCGCATCAGGCTGTGAAAAGCAAAGAGGGTGCAATGAACAGCTTAGTATTATTATATCATAGTTTAGTAAAATAATCAATAGAAAACACTCATTTTATCGGGAAAACGGCCTACAATTAACAAAGTGTACACAATGATATTTATGCAGTAACCCCCTTGACATACCGCAGAAAAGGTAGTATAATATCATCTGACAGTTCGTTTGCGCCATCCTGTCGTTAAATAAAACCAGGGCATTCTGTTTTGACATTGAAATGAGAGATCAGTGTATCCACGGATATCTTTTATCTGTGTTCAGAGTGCGTCTGCATTGGGCAGGCGCTTTTTTTATGGAGGAAATATGTATTATCTGAAAACATCAGCTTCTTTTGACAGCGCTCATTTTCTCGCAGGATATCAGGGAAAATGTGCCAATATACACGGCCACCGATGGAAGGTGGAAGTGAGCATCAGCGGCGATTCTCTTCAGAATGAGGGAACAAAAAGAGGTATGCTCATAGACTTCAGCGACCTGAAAAAAGCTGTTCACGATATGGCTGACAGCTTCGACCATGCTCTTATTTATGAGGCAGGCAGTCTGAAAGCCGCTACCATAGCCGCAATGAATGATGAGGGGTTCCGCATTATCGAAGTGCCGTTCCGTCCCACAGCAGAGAGTTTCGCAAGGCATTTCCATGAACTTCTCACAGCAAAGGGACTTCCCGTCAGCTCCGTGACTGTTTACGAAACTCCCGATAACTGTGCGGTATACGAGGTGTGAGATATGGGAAATTTCAGACTTGCCGAGCATTTTGTCAGCATCAACGGCGAAGGCAGACTTGCAGGTGAACTTGCACTTTTTCTGCGGTTTACAGGCTGTAACCTGAGATGTGACTGGTGCGATACCATGTGGGCGAACGAAAAAAACGCTCCCTACACCCTTATGAATACTTCAAGCCTTGCAGATATCGCAAAGCAGGCTTATGAGGAGTATGGTGTCCGTAATGTGACGCTGACAGGCGGAGAACCGCTTTTGCAGGAGGATCTTCCCGAACTGTGCGGAAAACTTGCAGGTCTCGGTCTTAATGTGGAGATAGAGACTAACGGCGCAGTCCCCCTTGAGCCATTCCTCAGCGACAAGCGCACAGGCAGACCTGTGATAACTATGGATTACAAGCTGCCTTCAAGTAAAATGGAAAAACATATGTGTACGGAGAATTTCAGATATCTGAAGTATTTCGATACGCTTAAATTCGTCTGCGGTTCACGGGCAGATCTCAATCGTGCCGCAGAGATCATAGAAGAATACAAGCCTGAGTGCATGATCTTTCTCAGCCCTGTATTCGGCAGGATAGAGCCTGCTGAGATGGTAGAGTTCATGAAAGAAAGAAAACTCGGGAATGTGCGTCTGCAATTGCAGCTGCATAAGATGATATGGGATCCCGAAATGAAAGGTGTATGAATATGGACAGAGAAAAAATTGAATTCCATGTAAGGGGACTGCTCGAAGCTATCGGCGAAGATCCCGACAGAGAGGGACTTCGTGAGACTCCTGCAAGAGTTGCGGGGATGCTTGAGGAAGTCCTTGAGGGAACTAACTATACAAATCATCAGATAGCAGAAATGTTCGGCAAGACCTTCACTGCTGAGGATTCCGACGCTGAGGAAGCTGTTATCATGAAAGATATAAGCGTGTTCAGCTACTGCGAGCACCATATGGCTCTGATGTACGATATGACGGTGAATGTGGGATACATCCCGAGAGGAAAGGTGCTCGGTCTCAGCAAGATAGCAAGAATATGCGATATGGCGGCAAAAAGGCTTCAGCTCCAGGAAAGACTCGGCCGTGATATCGCCGAGATAATCTCGGAAGCGGCAGGCACTCCCGATGTGGGAGTACGTATAGTCGGCTCTCACAGCTGTATGACTGCAAGAGGCATCAGGAATGTGTCCGCACGTACAGAAACAAGAACATACACAGGTGCATTCAAGTCACGCAAGGATCTCCAGGATCTGCTGAAAGGAGAATGATATGAAAGCATTGGTATTATTCAGCGGCGGACTTGACAGTTCAACTTGTCTTGCGCTGGCTGTTAAAAAGTACGGAGCAGAGAATGTTGTGGCTCTTTCCATTTACTACGGACAGAAGCA
>CADBAC010000294.1 GCA_902792495.1 Ruminococcus flavefaciens
GTTGTTGACCTGTCCGCCCTCGGCAAGGGCAAAAAAATTGTCACCGCTGTACTCTCCGAAAGTGTTGCGAAGTATCTCTCCGCCGCCTCCCCATTGCGTGGGATAAGGCACATGTCCTGCATCGTCCGATACCATTTCCATAGGCGGCATAAGCTTCAGAAAATTCTCTCCCTGCTCGATCTCGGGCTTTATGCCGTAGCCGTGGGAAAGAATGATACTTCCGCAAAGCATATCCTCGCCGTCACGCTGAACATTTTCCGACATTACCGACGCAGCCGCTTCAGTTGTATCATTGGCAGTGAGAGTTGTTTCGGCAGGTCTATTTTTCTCCGTGACATCGTTCTTTCCCGAAGCCGCCGCTATTATCATCGGTACTGCTGTAACAGCGCATATCTTCACAAAGCCTGATCGTTTTCTGTGTCTGTAGCGTTTCATATCCTCACCTCTTATACCAGATTATATGCGGCATAGTCAGGATATAGACAAGTTTTGTTCAGAATAATTTTCATATTTCTGCATAATATCTCATGAGGTGATTATTTTGTACAAATGCTGTTACATTTCAAAGAAGATCGTCATAACCGCCGTGGCATTCACCGTGCTTGCGGTGATATTTATATCCGAGCGATTCCTTTTCCCGTCATCTGCTTACAGCGAAGAAGAAGATGCGGTATTTCTCCCTGTCATCATGTACCACAGTGTATGCGGCAAAGCTCCGCAGGAATACATCGTAACGCCGCAGCAAGTCGAAAGCGACCTGCAATGGCTGAGCAGTCACGGCTATACCGCAGTTTCCGCAAAACAAGTGTGCGATTATGCAAACGGTACGGGCAGTCTGCCGCCTAAACCCGTAATGATAACCGCTGACGACGGCCACTACAACAATCTCTCACAGCTTCTTCCTCTGCTTGAGAAATACGATATGTGTGCTGTTATTTCTATTGTTGGCAGCTACACCGATGTTTATGCAGAGAATGACCCGCATCAGGATAATTACTCCTATCTCACATGGGACGACATAAATGCTCTGACAGCTTCGGGCAGGATTGAAATAGGCAGCCACACCTACGATATGCATTCACTCAGCGGCGAAAGAAAGGGCTGTTCAAAGCTATCTTATGAGACTGCCGAGGATTATCAGTCCATTCTCAGAGAGGACCTGTCAAAGCTGCAGAATGAGGTCTCACGGCACACGGGACAGTCACCCGTTGTCTTCACTTATCCATTCGGCGCAGTCAGCAGAGAATCCCTCCCCGTTATCCGTGACATGGGCTTTGCTATGACTCTGACCTGCCGTGAGGGGCCTAATTATATAGTTCACGACCCGCAATGCCTGTACGGGATATTCCGATACAACCGAAGCGGACTATACTTCACGGAAGAATTCATGCGCAAACTCATGGCAGGAGAATAGTCGGTCAACAAAAATCCCGTAAAAGCTTGCAATTCCGCCATACACTGTGTTATAATAATAAGGTATCACTGCAATTCGGTGATACGTTAATACATCAGCAAAGGCGGTCTGTATATGACAAACGAACAAATCAGCACCCTGTTCAAGCTAATGCTTGAATATATCCCACCTACACTGAAAATTTTCGGTTTCACTCTCCTCTACTCCATCCCACTGGGCATGATAGTTGCTCTGCTGAAAATGTGCATATTCAAGCCCGTTTCATGGATAACAAATGTGTACATCCTCATAATGAGAGGTACTCCTCTGCTTTTACAGCTCATAGTTGCGCAGTACGCTGTCCCCTACATCAGAATGGCTAAAGGATGTCCCGCATTTCTACAGAATTTTCTGAACGGCATCGACATAAAGACCGACACCTATACCTTCAGAATGATACTTGTGGCGTTCGTCCTCAACTATGCGGCTTACTTCGCCGAGATCTTCCGTGGCGGCATCGAATCAGTCCCCGTCGGACAGTATGAAGCCGCAGGCGCTCTCGGTTTCAGCAGGACGCAGACTTTCTTCCGTATCATTCTCCCGCAGGTCATCAAACGTGTCGTTCCTGCAAGTTCAAACGAGATAATCACCCTTGTAAAGGATACCTCTCTTGCTTCGGCTATCCCCTACATGGAAGTTATGTATATCGCAAAAAAACAGGTTCCTACATATGCTTCTCTCATGCCGCTGTTCATGGCAGGCCTGTTCTATTTCGTATTCGCAACAGTTCTTACACTGCTTTTCACCTACGTTGAAAAGAAACTCGACTATTATAAATAAGGAGACAGAATTATGGCTATGTTAGAAGTAAACAACCTTTCAAAGCGCTTCGGCGAACTCGAAGTGCTGAAGGACATCTCCTTCAACGTTGAGAAAGGCGAGGTCGTTGCTGTTATCGGCCCGTCGGGAAGCGGTAAATCCACAATGCTCAGATGTATCAATCAGCTTGAAAAAGCTGACGGCGGTACGATAAATGTATGCGGTACAGATATGCTCATCAAAAACGACAAGGGCAGGACAGTTTACGCTGATGCCGCTACTCTACGCAATATAAGGCTGAAAACAGGTCTGGTGTTCCAGAATTTCAATCTTTTCCCACATATGACAGTTCTGAGGAATATCACCGAAGCGCCTGTATGTGTGCTCAAGCAGGACAAGCAGAAGGCTAAAGACAAGGCTATGGGACTGCTGAAAAAAATGGGGCTTGAATCCAAGGATAAGTCCTATCCATGCGAACTCTCAGGCGGTCAGCAGCAGCGTGTTTCCATTGCAAGAGCCCTCGCACTTGAACCTGAGATACTCTTTTTCGATGAGCCTACATCCGCTCTCGACCCTGAGCTTACAGGCGAGATACTCAAAGTAATCAAGGAACTTGCCGCAGACGGAATGACAATGGTGATCGTAACCCACGAAATGGCTTTTGCCCGTGACGTTGCAGATAAAGTTATCTTCATGGAAAACGGCTATATCGTCGAAATGGGAGCTCCCGACCAGCTGTTCGGCGAAAATGCCTCCGAGCGAGTTCAGCAGTTCCTGAAAAGATTCAACAGCTGAATAATAATCATTTCTTTTGCAGTAAAGCTGTGATCCCACTTTGATGAATGCCTCGTGACGGAAAAATATCATTATACAACAGCTTAGCACAGAGGAGGTAAAACCATGGCTGTCATTTACAGGA
>CADBAC010000295.1 GCA_902792495.1 Ruminococcus flavefaciens
CTTCTTTACAGAAAAACTGGTTTTTTCAAAAATAATCTGCGACAGTTTTCCGCTGTTTTGTCGCTTATGCAGCATCTCGTTGCATTTATGCCGCTTATGCAACGTACTCCCATTACTTTGCGGAGAGCAAGCGGAAAGCCAGCAATATTGTGGCCGATGTTCTTGAAGGGAAGGACGCAGGATAGTACACAGAGAAAAAAGGCGGGAGTCCCGACCTATGGAGCCCCCGCCGACAGCTTTTCCGAAATAAGGTCCAAGATAAAGTCCAAAGGTCGTAAGCATCAAACCCTCCGCACCTAGCTCACCAATGTCTAATAAAGTATAATAAACTCCAAGGAACATCATGAAGTAAATTGGACAATCCAAATTGGTCCATGGAGTTAATTGGAGTATATTAGACAGATAGGAGTTGGTGAAATATATGCAGTCAAATACGACAAGCATCACAACAATAAAGCAGGAAGTACGTCTGCAAGAATGGACTACACAGATCGAAGCGCAACAGGCAAGCGGTCTGACGATCCGGGAATGGTGCAAAGAAAACGGGATCAAGCCTAACAGGTATTACAACCGCTTAAGAAAAGTTCGGGAGCAGTATATGGAGAAATCTCCGACTGTCGTCCCGGTACCGTTGCCACGTTCAAGTGAGAATATCCGTATCGAGAAAAACGGTTTGCAGATATCTCTGCCAACAGATATTTCTCCTGAAGTTCTCCTGGCACTGGTCAAAGAATTATGCTGAAGGATATTGCAAATAATACACGAGTTTACATTGTGACGGGGTATACAGACCTACGGCGCGGGATAGACGGTCTTGCAGCTATCGTTCAAGGTCAGCTTTTGCTCGATCCTTTCAGTAAGGCGTTGTTTTTATTCTGCGGAAGACGCTGTGACAGGATCAAAGGTTTGCTTTGGGAGGGCGATGGTTTTCTGCTGTTGTATAAACGGCTTGACAACGGTCGATTCCAGTGGCCACGCAGTGAATCAGAAGCAATTTTGCTTACATCGCAGCAGATACGCTGGCTTCTGGAAGGCTTGAAGATCGAACAGCCGAAAGCTATCCGTGAGGGAAAACCCGGTGCGATGTATTAAACCAATGCCATATGAATATTCAGAATATGTGCTTGAAAAGTCCCTCTTTTCGTGGTATCATGAATGTATCATCACGAACGGAGGGGTTCTTTATGTCCGAACAGAATATGACATCGGAAATCGTATCGCTCCGTAATGAAAATGCTGTTCTCAGAGAAGAACTCGCACTGGCAAATCAACAGCTTGAATGGTTCAGAAAGCAGATATTCGGACGCAAGACAGAACAGACTTCCGTTGTGATGGAGAAGGAATTTGGTGTTCAGCTTTCGATGTTCGGAAATAACGAAGAAAAATCAATATCAAAAGAAACTGTCACCATTCCCGAATACAAGCGCAAGAAAAAGCGCACTCACGATGATTGGATGAGTAGTCTTAAGATCAAAGAGGAACATCATGAGATAGAAGCTCCCGTATGTGAAATATGCGGTGCCGAAATGAAAGATATCGGTACAGAAAAGGCTTACGATGAACTTGTATATACTCCTGCCAAGTTTCATATCCGCAGGCATATCGTACATAAATACAAGTGTCCCGAGTGCGGAGAAAAGCCCGAAGAAAGAGACGAAAACTGTCATATCGTTCGTGCAACCTATCCTCATGCTATGATCCCGGGAAGCTATTGCTCTCCCGAACTTCTGGCACATATCATCTACGAAAAATATGCAAAATCAGTACCTCTGCACCGTCAGGAAAAGGACTTTAATTCAAAGAAGATACCTTTGCTCAAAGCAACTATTTCAAACTGGGTGATTATGGCTGCTGAAAAATGGTGTATGCCTATTGTAGAGAAGATGCACGAGATGCTTATCTCGGGGCAGATCATCCACGCCGACGAGACAACAGTTCAGGTACTGCACGAGGAAGGCAGAAAGCCTACCACGACATCAAGAATGTGGGTCTACTGCAACGGCAAAATGAATGACAGGAGCATCATCATTTTCGATTACCGACCGACAAGAAAAGGTGAGCACGCCTCGAATTTCCTGAAAGGCTTTATCGGATATCTTATCTGCGACGGATACGATGCTTACAATGCAGTCGAAGGTGCAAAAAGATGTGGCTGCTGGACTCATAACAGACGACATTTTGTAGAGTGTCTGCCGAAAGACAAGTCAGCTTACAGTACTTCTGTCGCAGCAAAGGCGGTTGCTTTTTGCAACAGGATATATCACGAAGAAAGTCTGCTTGCCGACAGCTCCGCAGAATACAGATATGAACAGCGCCTTGTGAAGGTAAAGCCTTTGCTTGACGAGTTTTTTGCGTGGCTTGAAAATGTTCAGGTCAGCGGTAAGGGCAAGCTGACAGATGCAGTGAGGTATGCTCTGAACGAGCGGAAATATCTTTACACATTTCTCGAAAATGGTGATATTCCGATCGACAATAACAGAGCCGAGAATGCTATCCGCCCATTTGCAGTCGGGAGAAAAAACTGGCTTTTCAGCAACACAGCAAACGGTGCAAAAGCAAGTGCAGTGTTGTACTCGATCATTTCAACCGCACAGGCAAATGGTCTTGATGCGGAAAAATATCTGACAGAGCTGTTTTCACAGCCGGCAGGAACGATATTATTACCATGGAGGGAAGAAAAATGAAAGAAGTACTTGAAAAGTGCCGTTACTGCAATGCACCGCTGAAACTCAAAATAAGTGAGACCTCGATCCATACATTTCAAGGTCACAGGAATGAATTCACGATAAAGCATGAACCCAGTCTTGCCTGCACAAAATGCAATAACATATTTCAGGCTGAGTCGTATCAGTCTGAAAAGACTAATGCATTCCTGCATTTTCTGATGTCGATCAAACTGAAGAAAGCTGAGATCGAGTACAAAGATATGATCAGGTATGTAGATAAAAATCTCAAACTCAATGGCGATGAATAAATTTGACCCTGCAGGGATGTTGATTCCTTGCAGGGTCTGATATTTTATGGGGTGCGGAGTATTTGACGGTTACCTGCCACCATATGTTTAATCGCCTTCGGAACGTAAATACTCCGAGGGCGCTTTTTTCACATATACCGGAATCAACTATAATC
>CADBAC010000296.1 GCA_902792495.1 Ruminococcus flavefaciens
ACCTTCGCCTGAAATTAAGCCTGCGGCTTCTTCAAGGGTAAGTCTGTTCGTGCTTATGACAGTTTCTCCGCCGTCTTCCATATGGGAAACCTCTATTATTTCCGCATTGGCGATATTTCCGACGGGGACAGCCGCTGTCATCATTGCCGACATTAGAAATGCCATAAATCTTTTAGTTTTTTTCATAAGATCAACTCCTTTTAAGGTGATTGTTTTTGCCTTTCACTTATTAGTAACCTTTCAGGAGCGATTGTCTCAGCAAAAAATGAAAAATTTATATTTTAACTTATTGCATAAACAAAGGGACGATCAATGACCGTCCCGTAAGTTCTTATTCTACTGTAACGCTCTTTGCAAGGTTTCTCGGCTTGTCTACATCGTAGCCCTTTGCAACTGATACATAATAGCCCAGAAGCTGGAGCGGGATAACTGACAGGCTTCCTGCGAAATGAGGGTCTGTCTGTGGGATGTATACTGTGAAATCTGCAAGATCTTCAATGCTGTAATTGCCGTATGTGGTAAGTCCCATAAGTGATGCACCACGGCTCTTTACCTCTACCATGTTGCTTACAGTCTTTTCGTAAAGATCGGGCTGTGTGAGAACACCGATAACTGTGATGCCCTCCTCGATAAGGCTGATAGGACCGTGCTTCAACTCGCCTGCTGCGTATGCTTCGGAATGGATGTAGCTGATCTCCTTCATCTTCAGGCTTCCCTCAAGAGAGATAGCGTAGTCAACGCCACGGCCGATGAAGAATGCATCCTTAGCGCCTGCCAGCTTGTTTGCGTACCACTGGATGCGCTCCTTGTCTTCGAGTATCTTCTCGATCTTCTCAGGGAGAGTATAGATCTCGTTGATAAGCTCGTTATACTTCTCATCGTCCATCTCGCCTCTTGCCTTTGCAAATCCTACTGCAAGCAGGTATGCGGCGATAAGCTGTGTGCTGTATGCCTTTGTAGTTGCAACTGATATCTCGGGACCTGCCAGTGTATAGAATACATTGTCAGCTTCACGGGCGATCGATGAGCCTACAACATTGACGATGCCCAGAGTCTTTATGCCCTTCTCCTTAGCTTCACGGAGAGCAGCAAGGCTGTCAGCTGTCTCGCCTGACTGGCTGATGATGATAACAAGGCTGTCCTTGACCAGTGACATCTTTCTGTATCTGAACTCGGATGCAAGCTCAACTCTTACAGGAATGCTTGTGAGGTCCTCGATAACGTACTGTGCAGCCATTCCCACATGGTATGCAGAACCGCAGGCTACAATGTAGATCTGTGATATCTTCTGCATCTCCTCGTCTGTCAGGCCTATACCGCTGAAATCGATCTTGCCGTCCTTCACAACAGAATTGATAGTATCCTTGACTACCTTCGGCTGCTCATGGATCTCCTTGAGCATGAAGTGCTCGTAGCCGCCCTTTTCAGCAGCTTCTGCGTCCCACTTGATCTCTGTGAGTTCCTTCTTGATCTCCTCACGGTCGATGTTGTAGAAAGTTACAGCGCCCTTTTCAAGCTTAGCTATTTCATTGTTGCCGATGTAGTAAACGTTTCTTGCGTACTTGAGGATAGCAGGAACGTCTGAAGCAACGTAGGTTTCGCCGTCCTTGATACCGATGATCATCGGGCTTTCCTTACGTGCTGTATAGATCTCGCCCGGGTAATCCTTGAACATAACGCAGAGTGCGTATGAACCTCTTATTCTTATCATTGCACGGGCAATAGAATCAACAGGTCCCAGATTGTACTTCTTGTAGTAGTAGTCGATAAGCTTCACAGCAACTTCTGTATCTGTCTGTGAATTGAAAGTGTAATTGCTCTTTGCAAGCTTTTCACGAAGTTCCTGGTAATTTTCAATGATACCGTTGTGAACAGCGATAACGTTCTCGTCGTCACTTGCATGAGGGTGAGCATTGACAACTGATGGTTCGCCATGAGTAGCCCATCTGGTATGGCCTATACCGCAGTTTCCCTTTACAGCTGCACCGTTGTTTGTCATCTTTTTAAGCTCTTCAAGCTTACCCTTTGCCTTTACGATTTCGGGTTCCTTTTCTCCGTCACGAACAGCGATACCTGCTGAGTCGTAACCTCTGTATTCCAGCTTTGAAAGTCCGTCAAGCAGAATAGGTGCTGCCTGAGCGGTTCCTGTAAAGCCAACAATTCCACACATAATCTGATCCTCCGTTAATGGTTATATTCAGACAGCGCCGCCTTACGGTAAGCTGTCCATATTTACTGTATAATAGGTATAATACACTATTTTACTATTATATATCAATTTCTCTTTTTTGTCAAGTTCGGGGAATTATTTTCCACGCAAATCAATTTTCAAAATAAAATGTCATGTTACGAATGATTTTTATAGGGGCTGCCTTCGGCGGCCCTCCTGATTATTACAAGGACTGCCAAAGGCAGCCCCTACAAAATATTATTTAATAAACAAAATTGATTTCCGTGATTATTTCCTTACTGCTGTGTTGTGACAGGTTTACAAAAATGTGGAACGCCGCTGACGACGTTCCATCTGATAAATTCTTTATGTCACGGCCTGTGCTGAGTATTTCCCTGTCCCGGAGTTCCCTGCTGTCGGGGCTGGGCAATGGGAGTCTTTTCTATCCTGTTGTAAAGGAAATCGTCACGTCTGACATTGAGTTTTATTCCCGTTCTGTCCTTGTAGTCAGCGGCACCTGTCTGCTTGCGTACCGATTTCATGGAAGCCATCATAGAACCTGTAACGATCAGGCCTATCAGAAGACCTATACCAATACAGATAAGGCTTGTGAGTGCAGGATTTGCCTGTCTTGCAGTGGTCTGGTACTGGTCGTAGGTGTCGTAGCCGTCCTCCTGTGTGACCTCCTCGGCATTACCGTAGCCCTGATAGTCATAGTCGGAATCGAGAATCTCGCCCTGACCGCTGTCGTAGTAGTCGTCGTCGATATCGTATATCTCGCCGTAGCCGTTATCGGCATAAGCGGACATATTCCCGAGTGTGGGGATACCTGCCGTGAAGGACAAAAGCAATGCAGCAGCGGCTGCTAAAAATCTTTTTTTCATCATTTACCTCCTTAGGCATATCCCAGTAATTTTGCGATAAGATAGCAGGCGGCAGCTACTTGTTGTTGTTCCAAGAGGTGTTGAGAATCCACACGGGATAAAGAGCGTATTTTGCTTTAGCGTTGTTCAGGTTGATATGGCCGCTTTCACGGGTAACGGTGCTGTAGCCCTGAACGGTATCACGGAAAGCTTGTTCGGTAGTGTTCTTGATACGTTTGTTTGCAGTATCAACGCTGTCCTCGGCGGTGACGTCGTACTTATCGGCAAGATAGCCGGAAAGATAAGCAGTCTGGAAAGGTACAGCGTCCTTGAAGTTGTAAGGCTCGATGGACTGCATAAGCTCGTCCTGCATTTTGGTCGAACCGTCAACGGGAACGTGCTCAAAATCGAGAGTTCCCTGTCTTACAATGGAGTAGAAATTTCTCTCTGTGTAGCGGAACTGGCTGTCCTGCCATGTTCTGACCTTCTCGCCCTTGTAGAGGATATTGCCGTCAGCCTCCGCATCAAAAAGCCAGACAGGAACGTAAACTCCCTTTATCTCGTCGATGTGGTTCTCGTCCTTGAAGACTTTCGGGAGAAGCTTTCGGCCGTTCAGATGATTTTTCAGAGCATTCTTTGCAGCTTCTTTGTCAAGCTTGAACGGGATAACGTAATCAGGCTTCATATCGCCTGAGAAGTTGCCTGTCATAACTACGGGATTATCGCAGTAAGGGCAGTGTGTAGCGGAAGTTGTAGCGTCTGCGACGACTTCTCCTCCGCAGGACTGGCACTTGTATACTTTCATACCGTCAGCTTCGCCGCTCTGCCATTCGCTTCCTGCCTGAGTTTCCCATGTCATATTGTCCTGCTGCGGATTTTCAAGCTGCTGGTCGTAAGACATAAGCGTGGCTACATCAAATTCGGATTCGCAGAAAGGACACTTCATCTTCTGGACAGTGCTGTTGAACTCCAGCTGACCGTTACAGGACGGGCATTTATATTCAATAAGTTCAGCCATTGTTTCACCTCGCTGAATAGTTAGTATATTGTAATGGGCGGACGATAGCGTCCGCCCGTATTGCTTGTATATTATTACTGTACAATGTCCTTATCGTCGAAAGGATCGCCGCATTCAGCGCAGAACTTAGGAGGATTGAACGGATCCTCAGGCTCCCAGCCGCACTTGTCGCACTTGTACTTAGGAGCACCTGCCGGCTTTGGCTTACCGCACTCAGCGCAGAACTTGCCCTTATTTACAGTTCCGCATACGCAGGTCCAGCCGTCAGCATCTGCCGGCTTCGGCTTGCCGCACTCAGCACAGAACTTGCCTGTGTTGCCTGTCTTGCCGCATGAACAGTTCCAGCTGCCAGCCTGTGGTGCAGCTGCCTGAGGAGCAGTTGTAGCACCAACAGCACCCTGAGCAGCACCCATGCTGAACAGGTTCTGAGCGTTGAATCCGCCTGCCTGCTGAGCCATGCCCATACCGTAGAGACCCATAGCAGCGCCGTTTGGATTATTAGCAGCGTTCTGCATAGCCTGAGCCTGAGCTTCCACGAGAGTAGCGCCTGCGTTCATAGGATTTGTGTTCCATGCTCTGTCCTCGAATTCCTGGATGCGCTTTGTATCTTCGTCGGAAATAGTTGCTGAGTTGATAGCAACTCTTACGATAGCGATACCTCTTCTCTCTGTCCACTCAGCACTGAGAGTCTGATCCAGAGCAGCCTTTACTTCGTTCTGACGCATAGGAAGCTCGTCGTATCTGATACCTGAACCGCCGATAAGGCCGAATGCAGGCTGGAGAGCGTCAAGGAACTCTGACTTGAACTGTGTATCGATCTGGCTGCGGTTGTATACATTAGTTACGTTGCCTGTTACGTTGGTGTAGAACAGAACAGGGTCAACGATCTTATATGAGTAAATACCATTGCAGCGAACACCTACAGTGAAGCTTCTGCCAAGATCCTGGTACTGAACTCTGAAAGGAATAGGATTCTGTGTACCGAATCTGTTCTCTGTGATCTCCTTTGTATTGAAGTAGTAGATCCTCTGGTCATGAGCAGCATCTCCGCCGTGCTTGATACGCTCCCAAGCTTCCTTGAATGTGTCCTTCAGGCCGCCGCCGAAAGTGCTGGAGAAGATACCGGGAGTACCTGCGTCGTATGTATAAACACCGGGCTCAGTAGCGATCTCGAGGATAACGCCCTGATCCACCATGATCATAGCCTG
>CADBAC010000297.1 GCA_902792495.1 Ruminococcus flavefaciens
GATCTTATGCTGCAAACCGCTGCCGAGAAGCCGTCCGACTACAGAACCATCAGTGATATAGCTTCTGATAAGCGGAAGTATTGCTTTGTACTCATCGCTCTGCACGATCTCATCTCTGAACCCGGGACCATCAAAAGAGAACACATTTACGAACTTGCTGCGGATCGATTCATCACACATCATCAGAGCGTAAACGGAAAGATTACCGCCTTTTGAGTGGCCGCCAAGACGTATAGGACAATTAAGCCCGATGAAGTTGGAGTTTATATAATCCAGCGCCTGCGCCTGACTGCCTGTCTGCTGAACATAGCTGAGCATCATGTCCTCTTTCCAGCCAACAAGTGAACCGTCAGTGCCACGGAATGCCACAAAAACGGAACCGTCCTCAGGGAAACAGGTTATCGCAGAAAACTGCATATCCTCCTCGGTGCTGACAATGTTCCTGTAGCCCGATATAAGCATACTGCCAAATCTTCGGGAGCGAGCCATTTCCGCAAAAAGCTCGCTGTCCTGATCGAAGGTGATTATCCTTTCGCCTTCGGGAACAAGCTTGCAATCGAATCTGCTGAATGCCTCGGCCACGGTAATTTTATCGCTGAGGGATTCGGAGACGCAGTTATCCAGCTTGATGTACTCGAACTGGCATAGAATCAGAGCGTCTACTTCATTGAATGGGTCAACGGAGAAAGGGATATCCCCTCTCCACTTTAAATAATCGATAATATTAGCCATATTCTACTCCGTCTATGAAAGAAAGAGGACGCCGAAGCGTCCTCTTGAATCGTTTGTGCAATAATCAATCAGAAGATTATGACTCAGGAAGCTCCTTGATGAGTTCGAGCTTATACTTCTGGATTGAGAGAGCGTCAGCATTTGTGATACCGTCGCCGTTCTTGTTAACGTCACCGTTCAGCTTGCCCTGAGCAGTAAGTGTATACTTGCTTGGGTTAGAAAGTGACTGCATGATGATAACAGCATCTGATACGTCTACAGCACCGTCGCAGTTAGCGTCACCCCAGAGAGTAACCTTATCATTGCCAGGTGTAGGTGTAGAAGAAGTTGTTGTAGTAACAACGCCCGGATTCTCAGTTGTTGTAGATGTATTACCTGGAACAGGTGTAGGAATTGGCTTTACTTCCTTACCAGCTGCATCTTCCATGAATGAAACCATAGCAACGAGAGGAGCATTCCAGTTGATTGTAACCTCGTTAACAGACCAAGCTTCAGCACTATCAACATATGACTTCTGAGAAGCAACTGTACCTCTCTTGTAGCCAAGACCACCAACGTATGGATCCTGCATACCTGCACCAGGACCACCTGACAGAACACCTGCAGGAGCCATTGGGAAGTCAGGATCAACGTCATGTGACCACCATCTGTGGTGAGGATTTGTAAGGCAGTGTGAACCATAACCTGAAACGTAGCAGAAGTTAAGACCGTTACGTCCATAGAGATAGTCCATAGCTTCAGCAGCACCGTTGAGGTACTTGTCATCGCCTGATGCCCAGTAAGCATAAGCCATAACGAGAGCATTGTTGATTACGAATGAGTTTGAACCCCACTCATAACCCTCAACCTCGATAGGATTGCCGTTCTCATCGTTACCGATGTTGTTAGGATCAGTAAATACAGAGCCCTGGTAAGGAATACCCATACCGTTGTGCTCGCTGTGCATATACTCAACGTAGTCGTCGCCGGCGCTGAGGATTGAAGCTGTAACAGACTCCTTATCTGCATCCTTAATACCACAATCAGGATTGAGGTAAAGTGACAGAGTACCGAGACCTGAAGTACAACCCCAGTTGAATGAGCTGAATGAGCCCTTGTTTTCGCCGCCGCCGAGGTTTGTTGTAAGGCTGAATGCCTTATCCTTGCCTGTCATATCGTTAGTGTTCTTATATTCCTTGATGTCGTTGTAGTACTCTTCGTCACCTGTTGTAATGAAGAGCTCACAACCAGCCCAGTAGAAGTCGTCGAGTACGTAAGTATCGCCGTAAGGACCACCGCCGATAGCCTGATCGAGAGGAGCGAACTGAGGATCTGTCTTCCAGATGTCCTCCTTAGCGTCTGTGATCTTGAACTTGTCGCCGGACTTCTTAACAGCGTCGTATGTCTTCTTAGCTACTTCGAGGCACTCCTCTGAGAACTTAGGATCGATATCCTTCCAGAGACGTGAAGCCTGTGCAGCACAAGCAGCAACGTTGAGTGTAGCAGCATACGTTGGAGGCTTAACGATACGAGTTGTCTTCCATTCCTTCTCATACTCCCAAGCCTTAGTAGCAAGACCTGTCCACTTATGGTCGTGGAGCTTGTGGTAAACCATGCCTTCGCACTTCTTGCCCCAGAACGGATCATCGCTCTTAACGACGTAACCCTCTTCATCGATGACATAACCTTGCCGTCGTTGTACTTATCAGCTGTGCCCATTTTCTTTGCGAGCTCGTATGTGTTCTGGAGTGTCCATACAGAAATACCACCGTTAACAACGTACTTACCGTGGTCACCGGCATCGTACCAACCGCCGACACCGTCGACTGAATATGTCTTATCTCCGTCAAACTCGTTTGAATAGAACTTAACCCACTTAGGCTGAACATAAGCATCATCTGTTGTATGACCAGCTGGATGAGCGAGTGATTCCTTATCGCCGGATGTGATATACTTAGACTCTATCGGAATACCTGAACGGTTCTGGTAGTAGTAGTTTACAGCATTAGCGAGCATTGCGTCATCATAGATGTTCTCATCGATTCTGAACTCGAATGACTCGTTCATTGTGTAAGTCTTCTTAGTCTTCCAGTTTGTCCACTCAAGCTTATCGCCGTTAGCCTTTGTATCCCAAGCACCATCGAGATTGAAGCAAGCTGTGCCTGAAACGCCAACTGAATCCTTTACGAAGATCTTGTACTTACCGGGAGTTGTAACTTCTGAGAAGTCAAGGATCTGAACGTACTTACCGCTGTCCTTAACCTTAGTACCGTACTTATTTGTAGTTGTTTCGCCGTTACCTGAATCAGGATCTTCAAGAACGCTTGAAGCTGTACCTGTGTAAACAGCCTTACCTGAAGAATCTCTTACCTCGAACTCACAAGGTGATGAGTTATCTGTTACGTAAGAAGCTCTCTTCTGGAGCTGTGGATAGTAACCAACCTGGTTAACACGAACGTTGGATCTTGGACGAACAACGCCGAATTCGTTAGATGTATCGAAGTCGCCTTCGCTGCCTGTGTTATCGATAAGTGAAAGATTATCGAAAGTCAGGTGTGAGCCGGTTGGCATACCTGTATCATTACCATCGTACATACCGTGGTTGTCTGAGTAGTGGAAAGCCCACTCACTAGGACCTTCAGGAGCCTGTGACATTGTCCATGTATCTTTGAAGTGGAACTTCTCGCCTGCCTTGATAGCATATGGCTTCCACTCCTGACCTGCCATGTTGTGCCAGTATTCCTTCTTACCGCTGTAGTCACCAACCTTAGCGTAGATGTAACCATCAGCATCAGCTTCGATATCACCGCTGATTGTGTATTCATGTCCCTTGATGAGTTTCAGACCTCTGTGACGGAACTGAAGATCCCAACGACCCTCAGGACCAGTTTCACTATTTTCGATAGTTACAACGTACTTGCCATCCTTGATCTCGAAAGACTGCTTAGCAGGCTGAGATTCACAAGTATGCCAAGGCAGTGATGTACCGTCGTCGAAGTCACCATTACCAAGAACCTGACCAGCGTTAACAGTCATAGGAGCAACTGCTGCTACAGAAGAAGCGAGCATAGCTGCAGACATAAGGCTGCTAATAGCTGCTTTAGAAATTTTCTTGTGCATTTTAAATACCCTCCCTGAAAATTTTAAATATAAATGATTTGATAACGCAATGCCAGTGCAAACATTGCGGTTATACCATGATAAATTTGCGTAAGCGATGAGATACGAAGTTCTTATATGAACCTGCACCGCCCCTCACTCATCACTAATATTATATTATATCGGGCTTAAAAAGTAAATAGTTTTCTTGAAATTCGTGCATTTTCCTAATGACAGCACGAATTTTTTGTGCATTTCATCAGATTTTCACTTTAATCACTGTTTGACCACGATTAAATAATGTACGAATTATGAATTAGTCAACTTTTAATCTATTTAAGCCCGGTATACAGCAATTTTTGACTTGCTATTTTTAACTTTTACTTGTTATAGCTCTCAGGCAGCTCATTGATAAGGTTGAGCTTGTACTTCTGGATAGAAAGCGCATCAGCACCTGTGATACCGTCACCGTTCTTGTTTACGTCGCCGTTTGCACTTCCTTCATCAGTAAGCTTGTACTTGCTTGGGTTAGCTAAAGACTGCATTATAATAACAGCGTCTGATACATCGACTGTCTTGTCGCAGTTAGCGTCTCCCCAAAGAGTAACACGGTCTGTGTTGCTGCCGCCCTGTCCAGAAGTAACTGTTGTTCCTTCTGTAGACTGTACAGTGACTGATGTTGTTGCAGTTGTTGTTGAAGAGCTTGTTGTTGCTGAAGTTGTTGTTGCTGAAGTTGTGACTGAAGGTGTTGGCTGTGGGTCTGTACTCCCTTTGCCATCCTTTGTATTCGGCTTTGGCACGAACTTGGTTCCGTCAGGTTCCTCGCCCCATGCAAGCTCGCCGTTTACATACATCGGGATGTGCTCGTTGATAGAGTCGGACTTCTTCAGGTCTGTAGCCTTGTCGAGACCGCCAAGGTATGACCAGTCGTTTGAAGTATCCCATGCGCCTGCAGGTGTTGACTGACCGTCAATAGCATCAGGGATAGAAATTCTGAACTGAACCTCATCTCTGTGTTCGCTCTGGCCTGTTGGCTGGATAGCTCTGCCGTCCTCAAACTTGATGCGTGCGTAGTAAGTATTTCCTGTAGGATCTCCCTCATACTTGTAAGGACCTGTTACATCTGCGTAACCCTGTTCGCCTTCCTTGTACTGCTGAGACTTGCCTTCAACCTTGATATCGTCGAGGGTAGCGCCATTCTTGAGCTTTTCGCGGAATTCCGCACTCTTTGCGGCCAGGGCGGCATCGTCCAGGGCTTCCAGGGATTCACGTGCTGCATGAATCTTGGCGATGACGGGCCTAAGCTGCTTTACCTTGCGTTCATGGGGCGTACCAAAGATCTTGTGGAGTACGGTATCGACTACGCTCATTTCATTTCCTTATACTGCCGGGGGCCCTTGCCCGCGGACACTGTTAAAAATTACGGCGAAAAGATAGAAAAAGGTAAACAATCCTTTGCCCTAAAATGCTTGAAATTACAAGACAAATGGCTATATTTCTGCCAAATATAGGGAGTTTATATGGATTGGAAAGTACTCGCCTTGGCCGGGGTTCTTTGTACCCAGGCATTTGCAGTGGAAAAATACGAATGGGGTAATGTCCGCTTTGACGGCGGCGGATTCGT
>CADBAC010000298.1 GCA_902792495.1 Ruminococcus flavefaciens
CAATATTCCGAAAGTCGAAAATCTTGAAAAGCATATCGCATCTTTGCAGAAAAAGCTGTCGAAGAAAAATACGGAATACAATCAGGCGGATAAAAAATCCCGTGAGCTGTCTGAAGCTACGAGGACAATAGAGGAATATCTGCGCCATGAGCAGAGCCGAGGACAACAGCAGAAGCGTAAGCGGAATGACCTTGAATGATGATAGGCTCTCTGGCGAACGGAAACGCCCCTTAGAGCCGTTCGTGTCGGTTATGGGGAAACCGATACCCCGAAACAGTAAAACGCTCTCTGAACATTTCAGAGAGCGTTTTATGACATACAGCATATTTCACCGA
Organism: Ruminococcus flavefaciens; assembly: GCA_902792495.1. GTDB lineage: Bacteria > Bacillota > Clostridia > Oscillospirales > Ruminococcaceae > Ruminococcus > Ruminococcus flavefaciens_Z. The sequence continues at coordinate 336 of CADBAC010000298.1, forward strand.
GGCTTTTTCTGTGATTGCTGCGCCCTGCACAAGAATTATTACAAATAATTCGCAGAGCTGGACTCCGAGATTATTGTAGGCTATAATATGGTTACTATGAAATTGGAGGTGCTTCAAATGTTAGCAATACCCGAACTGGCGATGCCAAGGTCAAGCAAGGTCACTACCGTCTGCAACGGTAAGCGAGAGATCTGGACGGACTACGAAGAAGCTAAGGCATATTTCCTTGAACTTATGATGACTACCGAGGGCGAGGAACATGAACGTGCGGAGTGCGTATACATTCAGCTCACACACGGCTTGTCGGAATGTTCAGACGAATAATTAGCAGCGGAGCGAGTTACCGAAAACGGCAGCTCGCTTTTGCTATGTTTGATTTTGCCTTGCCTTCCTAAAATAGATCATATATGCTCCGACATTCAAAGCCAGCGCTCCGATCCAAGCAATGATCTCCGCACAGGCAGTTGCCCGAAATCCAATATGCGGAAGCAGGAAGATGATTGCAGGGATACGCAGTGCCATTTCCGCTATCCCCGATAGCATCGGGATCAACGGATAGCCCATTCCTTGCGTTGCATTGCGGTAAATGAACAGCAGATTCAGCAATATCAGCCCCGCACCGCATATCCGCAGATATTCTGCGGAAAGAGCGATCGTTTCACTCTCATCAAGCATGAAGTCAGCAAGGCGTTTTGACAGCAGTATCATAGCAGAGCCTAAGAACAGATAGGAAACCAATGCAATATTGATACAAACACGAACGCCCTGTCTGATACGCTCGGTCTTGCCTGCGCCGAAATTCTGGCTGACAAAGGAAGAAACCGCAAAGCCTGCCGTGAGGGACGGGAGCATAAACAGGTTCAGGTACTTGCTGCACACTGAATATGCCGATGTATAAGCTACACCGCAATCATTGACATATCCCTGAACGACCATACAGCCTACCGCAGTGATCGAGTTCATACACGCCATCGGTATGCCATTTTTCAGCAGCAACAGAAACATTGCCGTATCCGATTCAAAATCATCTTTACAGATTTCAAGCTGAGGTATCTGTTTCATTTTCAGATAGCAGATAAACGCCGATATAGCTTGTGATATTACAGTTGCCGCTGCTACTCCCTCAACACCTGTGTGAAAGAGAAATATCAGGATATAGTCCAAAGCAATATTGACCGCCGAGGAGATCATAATTGCAAGAAACGGCGTTTTACTGTCACCGACCGAACGGAGAACACCTGAAAGCAGATTATACGCTATCGTTGCTGCCAGTCCGCCGAAGATGATATATCCGTAGATCAGGCTGTCTTCCAGTATGATCTGGTCTGTCCGCATCAAAAGCAATATCGGTTTCAGAAGCAAACAGCCTGCCGCCGTCAGGATCACTGTCAGTATCGTTGACAGCTTCACAGATAATGCAACAGACTTGCGGACGGCAGTCATATCGCCCGAACCGAAGTTCTGAGCGATGATAACGGCAAATCCGCCTGTTACACCCATTGAGAAGCCGATTATCAGCAGTGATAAGGACGAGAGGTTGCCGACTGCACCGAGGGCATTGTCGCCTAATCCTCGCCCGACGATAGCCGTATCAGCTACCGAGTAAATCTGCTGAAGAAGATTGGTCAAGAGCATCGGAAAGAAGAAACCAAGCAGTTTTCCCGATACTTTGCCGTTTGTCAGGTCATTCGTATGATCCATTCACATCACCTCTGCCAATAAATATAGCATATCTCAGTTGTATTTTATATCTGGGAACTTGAATTTATAGCTGAAAAGTGATATAATATGCAGAAGAAAGGCAGGCGGTGCGTATGAAAATCAGAAATGAGCTGAATGCAGAGCTTTTTCGGCAGAAAATGGATAATTTCAAGCGTTCGGAACATTCCGTGAAGCCAGTCGAGTTTACTTCAATATGTAATGGGGATATGGATGCTGTGAAATTGCAGCTCAGTGAGGGTGAGCTTGCTTTAATCGCTGATGACAGGCTCATGTCTAAAAACAAACTGAAAAACGCTGTGTATCACTTTGTTTTATGTGCATCTGCAATCGCTTCCACTTGTATGGATATGGGCATGGGGCAGACAGAAGCCTATACACTATCTGATCTCTATGTCCTCAAAGCCGATACTTGCAGGACGATAGACGGTGTATGCAGGCTCTATGAAGATATGTGCCTTGACTTCACCGAGCGAATGCAGGAGATACGCAAGGAAGCAGTTATTTCGCTTCATATCCGCAAATGCATTGACTATATCTATGAGAACTTAGGTGCTGATCTGTCTGTAAAGACTCTTGCAAAAGCAGCAGAGCTGAATCCTGCCTATCTGTCAAGACTGTTCCGGCAGGAGGTCGGCATTCCGCTGAAACGCTTTGTGAAAGAAGCAAGGGTAGATACAGCTCAAAATCTTCTCCGATATTCCGACCTTTCCTATCTTGTGATTTCTACCTCTCTTGGCTTTTCCACGCAAAGTGTGTTTATTGCCGTGTTTAAGGAAATCACAGGCATGACACCAAAGGTGTACCGTGAAACGTATTATACGAAGAATAAATAGAGATATTTCAAAACAAAACGCCACTCTCCCTAATGTGTTGGAGAGTGGTGTTCTTGTTTATCGAATTTGATTCTGCTTATTGTGTGGGGTTACTTAATGGTTATTTGACATTACCTTCTGAAACATATGGCGCACCTTGTCCAGGCGGCTGTTTGGACGGCGGGGCTGGATGACCGGCTGACCGACAGCGGCCTGATATCCTTTCA
>CADBAC010000299.1 GCA_902792495.1 Ruminococcus flavefaciens
TTCCAACAGGGAGTCAACTGTCGTGTCAAACTCCCTTGCTATCCTGATTATCACCTCCAGACTGGGCGTTTTTCTTCCGCACTCAATATAGCTGAGATAAGAGTCGCTGATATCACATTTTTCCGCAAGCAGCATCTGCGGCATCTTTCTCGCTGTACGCACTTCTTTTATTCGTTTACCGATAAGTTTCGCATTTATTATCATTAATCGCAGCCTCCTGAATGCGATTTTTGCAAAATGTCCTTATCTATTATAAACTATCGGTTAAAACTTCGTCAATCGTTTATTCCATTTGGAACAAATAATTTATATAATAGTTTAAGTGATAATCAATCGGTTAAGGAGAAGTTGCCGTGAGTGATACAAAAGAAAGGCTCGTTCCTATCGGAGAGCGTATAAAACAGGCTCGCAAGGAGCTTGATATAAGTCAGACGGAACTTGCCGAGAGAGCCGATATCTCCGTTCCGTATCTGAGTAAGATCGAAATGGGAAAATCTGATTTCGGTGTCAGCGTGCTGATACGCATATCCGAAGCACTACAGATTTCAACAGACAAACTGCTGAGACCTGATATACCAGAAACTACCATTATTGCTGCCGATGATCTTTCAAAGGTGCTTGACGGCTGTACTCCTATGGAAAAAGCATCTATCATAGAGACTGCCCAAAATATGCGAAAAGCGTTTACAGAAGCTAAAAAGAATAAAATCTGAAAATATTTTGTGAATCTTAAACCGGAAGTCAAGTCTTGACCTCCGGTTTATTCTATTTATACAGTATTTATGCTATGATAGACTTATCCTAAAACAGCAAAGAGGTATGGGCATGATCGGCAGCGAAGAAAGATATACTACACCGGAAGAACGAAAAGCAAAAATAAGGGAGCGTTACAAGGGCATTGACCCGAATGAGCTTGATGTTATCCCTGCAATAAAGCCTGCGGATTTTTACAGTGATAAGAGCAATAAGCGTGTTGCCGTCTATGCAAGAGTATCGACTGATGATCCGAATCAGACCTCATCGTATGAGCTTCAGAAGAATCATTACACCGATGTTGTGTCACGTCATGAAGGCTGGGAGCTTAGTCAGATATACGCTGACGAGGGTATCAGCGGTACATCGTTACAGCACAGAGACTCATTTGTAAGAATGATACAGGAATAAAAAAAAAAAAAAATCGACCTTATCATCACAAAAAGTGTATCCCGTTTCGCAAGAAATGTCCTTGACTGCATCGGCTATGTCAGGGAGCTTGCCAAATTACAGCCGCCGATAGGTGTTGTCTTTGAGACAGAGAACATATATACACTCAATCCCAACAGCGAAATGAGCCTGTCATTTATCTCTACGCTTGCTCAGGAAGAAAGCCATAACAAAAGCGAGATCATGAATTCCTCTATTGAGATGCGTTTCCGACGGGGAATCTTCCTGACACCGCCGCTTCTTGGTTACGATCAGGACGAAAATGGTGACCTTGTCATCAATCAGGAAGAAGCAAAGACGGTCAGGCTGATATTTTTCATGTACCTATACGGGTATACTTGTGTTCAGATCGCTGAAACGCTTACACGATTAGGGCGAAAGACGAAAAAAGGAAATACAAAATGGTCTCCTGGGGCAGTCCTTCAACAGCTTGAAAACGAACGTCACTGCGGTGATGTTCTTGCAAGAAAGACCTGGACACCGAGCTATCTGGACCATAAAGCCAAGAAAAATAAGCAAGACCGCAATCAGTATCTGATGAGAGATCATCATGAAGCTATCATATCAAGAGATGATTTTATAGCCGTACAGCGCCTGATAAGCAATGCCAAGTACGGGTGCAGCAGGATACTGCCACAGCTCAGTGTTATACACGAGGGTGCGTTAAAGGGATTTGTCATTATCAATCCGAAATGGGCGGCTTTCACAGCAGACGATTACCGGAACGCCAGTGCAAGCGTTTATGAGGACGGTCATGTTTTCTCGGATGAGCATCAAATCAATGTCAATGCAGGAGATTTTGACCTCAGAGGCTTTCAGGTCGCAAGAGCTGAATTGTTCAATACACGGGAAAAGACCAGTATATCATTCACAACTTCTAATATCAAGTTCTCAGCCGGATGCCTGAAAAAGCTCCCTAAAGTGATATATGTTGAAATGCTGATACACCCCGAATTAAAACTGCTTGCAGTGCGTCCTGCGGCAAAGAACAGCAAGAATGCGATCAAGTGGTGTGTCCTGAAAGAGACCGATCATCAGCCAAAATCCATAGGCGGTAAAGCGTTTTTGCCGAGAATATTTGAATTGCTCGATTGGGATATAAACTGCAAATACAGTGTCCGAGGTGAGCGGTTATCAAATGAAGCCGGAACAGAAGCAGTTATTCTTTTCAAAATGACCGATACGGAAGTATTCTATCGGGATAAACCACCCGAAGGCGATGATACTGTATCTCCCGTCAGTTCCAAGACTATTCGTGCATTTCCTTTGCACTGGACAGCAAGTTTCGGAGATGAATATTACCGTCAGGCACAGATCAAGGAATTGCTGAACTTTACAAATAATAAGACATGGAACACCTCATCTGAGGGCATACCATATATAACAGAGGAGCTTGATGTTACTTTGTCGTCCGTTCTTGAAGCGGAGATTGACAGTATGATCGAAAATATTGAGAAAGCAGATGATAACCATGAATGAACCTGAATACAGAAACGCTGTCCAGCCTTCTATGATATCGGCAAATGCTGAGATTCCAGACAGCGAAGACATCGAGGTAGATGACAGCTTTTTTGATGATGAAATAGATGTTGTAAGAGCTGAATACGCATCTGACAGCAATGAGCCGACGATATCATTTAATAACTGTCAGCTATATGTCAATATGGTCTGCATTAAAAAGTTCCCTGAGACCGACTATGTGCAGTTTCTTATCAACAAAACAAAGAAACAGCTCGCACTGCTCCCGTGCCGGGGAGACGAACGGGACGCATTCCTTTGGCGGACTATAAACAGTAAGAACGGTAAGAGACAGCCGAAATACATAACCGCTCAGATATTCAGTGCTATGTTGTTTGATTACATGTGCTGGGATATGCACTGCCGATACTCCTCGTGTTTGAATTAGGCTCATACAGAGTCTTTACAAAGGGATCAGCCGCAGGCAGTGAAACCGAGCGTTCACAAGGCTGTTTCCCCGATGATTGGAAAGGTCGGTTTGGTCTGCCGTACAAAGAGCATGACCGAATCATGGAGATCGCTACCTTCAAAAATTATGCTACCATAAGCATAACAGATAATAATACAGCGCCAGAAGATACAACAGGAGAAAAGGTGACCGATTATGAAAACGAAATTGCCAATCCTGAAAACTGATCCTGATTTTCAAAGCCTGAAACCACCGCTACGCCGAGAAGCGTATGAGGAACTTGAACTGAACATCGTTTGTAACGGCTGCCGTGAGCCGATAAAAGTATGGGGGGATTATATCATAGACGGGCATAAGCGCTATAAAATATGCCATGAGTATGAAATTGAATTTAAGACAGAAGAAATACTACTGAAATCAAGAGAGGACGCAATATCTTGGATATGTGCCGATCTCCTTCATAATCATGAGCTGCCTGAAAACTATCAGCATTATCTTATCGGAAGAAAGTATTTAGCTGAAAAAACTGTCGGTATTATGAATATCACGGGAACGAACCAATATACGATAGAATCCATGGAACGGAAGCCGCACACAGGGAAAACTTCAACAAAGATTGCCAATGAGTTTCATATTGCACATTCCACAGTAAGAAAATATCGGCAATATGCTAAAGCAATAGATCAACTGAAAGCAGTGTTTCCCGATTTTGGTAGAAAAATCCTCTTTGGAGAAGTAAAAATATCACAGGATAACATTATCCTACTTGCCAAAAAGCAGAT
>CADBAC010000300.1 GCA_902792495.1 Ruminococcus flavefaciens
TCCTCGAACTGGAAAATGTCAGCGGCAACGGGGTACACGATATTTCTTTTGAACTCAAAAAAGGCGAGATCCTCGGCCTGGCCGGACTCATCGGAGCCGGACGTACCGAACTCGGCAAGGTCATTTTCGGCGAAGCAAAGAAAGACAGCGGAACGATCCGGTACAAAGGGAAGCCGGTCGATTTTCATTCGGCAGGGCAGGCGCTGGGAAGCTTCGGAGTATTTGAAGCCATAGTCATCCCCACACTTTTCTTCCCGTCGGTCATACTCTGTTCGGTGTCGGGGATAATACTCAGCGAATCCGCAAGGGCAGCGGCCTCGGGAGACAAACGGCGCATAAAGAGCCTTGCCTCACGCATAACGGAGTACACGCTCATATATGCGGTATTCTCAGCGGCAGTGCTTATGCGTTTCGGGGCGGAGATAGGCAGACTTCTCGGCGGAGGCGAAACGGCAGGCAGACTTATAACGGTGATAGCGCCTGTTGTGCCGTTCATTTATATGGAGATCGTCCTTGAAGCCATGATAAAGGGCATGGGAATGCAAAGCTTCTCGTCGCTTAATTATCTTGCGGAGTACGCAGTCAGGATAGCGGTAGTTCTGATATTTGTGCCGAGATTGGGCATTTACGGCATTGTAGCCTCATATTACACAAGCAATGTTTTCGGGAACTGTTCACGGTTCATAAGGCTTATCCGCACAACAGGCACGGAATTCCGCCCTTTCCGCAATATAGCGGTGCCCGTAGTCTATGCATTTCTCAGTATGGGAGCGGCTGAACTTCTCATGAGAATGTTTGACGACGGCAACAATAAGTTCCTTTTCATGGTGATATTCACAGCAATATGGGGGATAATATACGGCGGAATTATGCTTTTTACCGAAAAGATACGGCTATTTGACAAATGCAGGGAAACTATCGTTGTAGAATCTGCACAATAATTGTTATGGTTTGTAATACGAAATGTAGAAAATATCGAAATGCTATTGCAATTATTATAATAAGCGTTTATAATATTTATATGCTGTTTGTAAGGATGAAGAATTAGTCTTTCCGTGGACCTTAGGCGGTCATGTGAAGACAGGATAACGGCTAATAAATAAGAGGAGAAATACACTATGAAAGCATACGATATCAACAAAATAAAAAACATTGCTTTAGCAGGACACAATGGTTCAGGAAAAACTTCTCTCGCAGAGGCTATTCTGTACAAGGCAGGAGCTTCTGACCGTCTCGGCAAGACCGCTGACGGAACAACTGTTTGTGATTACGATCCCGAGGAGATCAAGAGAAAGATCTCGATAGGCACCTCTCTTGCCTCATTTGAATATAACGATTATAAGATCAACCTTCTCGATACTCCGGGTCTTTTCGACTTCGCAGCTGAAATGATAGAGGGTATCCGTGCAGCAGATACTGTCCTCATTACCGTATCTGCAAAGTCAGGCGTCAAGGTAGGCGCAAGAAAGGCTTACGATGAAGCTGTAAAGCAGGGCAAGTCCAAGATGATCGCCGTTACAAAGATCGACGATAAGGACGCTAACTTCTTCAACGTCCTCACAGAACTGAAGACTGTTTTCGGACCTTCTGTATGCCCTGTTATCGTTCCTGTTATCAGCGGCGGACAGATCGTTTCATTCGTGAACCTTATCGAAATGAAGTGCTATAAATACGACGGCAAGGGCAATGCTGTTGAGACAGAAATGCCTACAGCCGATATATCAGAAAAGTTCGAGTACCGTGTAGACGGCCTTGTTGCAGCTATATCCGAAGCCGTTGCCGAAACATCAGACGAGCTTATGGAGAAGTTCTTCGAGGGCGAAGCTTTCACTCAGAAGGAGCTTATCGACGGTATCCACGACGGTATGAACAGAGGTATCATCACTCCTGTAGTCTGCACATCAGCTGCTGATCTTTCGGGAATCGATATGCTTCTCAAGGAGTTCGAGCTGCTTCTCCCTGCACCATCAGAGGTACACGCAGCCGAGGCTTATACTCCTACAAAGGACATCGTTGAGGTAGCCTGCGACGCATCAGCACCGCTTGCTGCTCACGTATTCAAGACTATTGCCGATCCATTTGTAGGCAAGATGTCCATGATAAGAGTTATGTCAGGCACACTCAAGGCTAACTCAGACGTTACAAACGCAACTACAGGCAATGCCGAAAAGATAGGCAAACTTTACAGTCTCTGCGGAAAGAAGCAGACCGAGGTATCGGAAGCCAAGGCAGGCGATATAGTCGTAGCTTCAAAGATCTCCGCAAATACAGGAAATACTCTCTGCGACTCTTCAAAGGTAGTAGAGTTCGGCGAGATGGAATTCCCGAGACCTTGCTACTCAATGGCAGTAAAGGCAAAGGCTCAGGGCGACGAAGCCAAGATCTCCACAAGCATCCAGCGTCTTATCGAGGAGGATCCTACTCTCACATACGCTCAGGACGATAGCACAAAGGAGCAGATACTCAGCGGTCTCGGCGAGCAGCATCTTGAAGTTGCAGCAGCTAAGCTGAAGGGCAAGTTCGGCGTTGACGTTGCACTGTCCGTACCAAAGATCGCCTATAAGGAGACTATCCGCAAGAAGGTAAAGGTACAGGGCAGACACAAGAAGCAGTCAGGCGGTCACGGTCAGTTCGGTGATGTATGGATCGAGTTTGAGCCATGCGTAAGCGACACTCTCGTATTCGAGGAGAAGATCTTCGGCGGTGCTGTTCCGAAGAACTACTTCCCGGCAGTACAGAAGGGACTTGAAGAAAGCGTCAAGAAGGGCGTTCTCGCAGGCTGTCCCGTTGTCGGACTGAAGGCTATCCTCGTTGACGGTTCTTACCATCCTGTTGATTCATCGGAAATGGCATTCAAGACAGCCGCTTCCATCGCATACAAGGAAGGCCTCCGTCAGGCAGACCCTGTAATGCTTGAGCCGATCGGTACTCTGAAGGTAACAGCTCCCGACGAGAACACAGGTGATATCATGGGTGAGCTCAACAAGCGCAGAGGCAGAGTTCTCGGTATGGAGCCTGTTGCTCACGGTACAACAATGATACAGGCAGAAGTTCCGATGCGTGAGATGCACGACTCCTGCAAACCTTCTTGCAGAAGTTATCTCTTCTGTTGGCGTTGAGGAATAATTATATCAGGCTGCATAGAATGTTCTATGCAGCCTTTTCATGAAAGGCGGTTATGGGTATGAAAAAAAGAGTATGTGTAAAATGTAGGGCAACTATAGACAAGGGAGTGAAAGTATGTCCTTTCTGCAATAATAAACAGCCGAGCAGAATACCTGAGATTATCTCTATCGTTCTTGCGTTGATCACGCTTGCAGTATTTGCTGTATACGTGAAAGGGCTTCTTGATGATATGGGAATGAAAATGGTCAAGATGGATGGGGCGGTCTATAGCGGATGTTATATTCCTTTTCTTACAAAAATACACCATATATAGCCGAATTCTCAGCTTCAAAAAAATTTTTTGAAAAATTTCAAAAAAAGGGTTGACAAATGAATTATAACG
>CADBAC010000301.1 GCA_902792495.1 Ruminococcus flavefaciens
TTCAACACGCAGCTCACTGGCATAGATACTGATAAAGTCAAGAACGCTCCGAATTTTGCGGAGCTTTGGAAGAAGATAGAGCCTATCATGAGCAAGGGTATCCTTGTTGCCCATAACGCTGTCTTTGATATGAGTGTCCTGCGTTGCTGCCTGCGGAGCTACGGTATTACTTGGAAACCGTCTGCGGACTACCTGTGTACGGTCCAGATCGGCAGGCGTGTTCTTCCTGATATGAAGCATAACCTCAATGTGATGTGCGATCACTACGGTATCGCCCTCGATCATCACCAGGCGGACAGCGATGCCCACGCTTGTGCGGAGATACTGCTCAGATATATGGAAAGCGGTGTCGATGTTTCGTCTTACATCAAGAAATACTATCTATAACGGATAACTCAGAGAGCTGTTACACAACGGCTCTTTCTTTTTTGCTGAAATCTCTCAGAAGTACAAATTTTGTCTATCTGAAATGGTATAATAAAAGAATTTGAAGAATTATTCCAGTTATGGAAATTCTGTCGAACTGTTTTGGTATAATCAGGATAGACAAGCATACAGCTCGGTTTTTGTAAGTTCATTGACAGTTCCATACAGACGAATCGAAAGAGATTTTTCTATGGGAGGTGGTAAATGTGTACTGGACAATGACAATAGATCACGCTCTGCATTGATTGCCTTGCGGAATATCTATGCTGTTACAAAAATTGAGAAGTAGTATGCGGCTTCAAACGGCATAAGGGCGGTCTGTGCAGTTACAGGCCGCCCTTTTTTCTATGTGTATATTGTGATGATTTGGAGAAAACTGTGTGATAGCGGAAACGCTTTTTACAGAGAAGAAACTTGAACTTTCATCGCAGATACGCAGTTTTAATGAGATTGACAGTAGATTGAAAGATTTTATCCAAAACCTTAGATTTTGTTGAGAATAGGCGGTTTTCTAAAAAACAGGGTGTTTCAAAAATGAGACACCCTGAAACGGCGCTATATCTTGCTTTTTCGGGTGTGATAGGTCATAATAGAAGTATGCGCACCGAGGTGTGCATAGCCGTATAGTGAACCTATTGCGCAAGGGGTTACTCGATCACTGTATGGAATTGAATATGGTACGATCAAATGAACGAGTGATGTTTGGTTGTCGGACGGTTTATGCCGATTGACAGTCTCACTGTGTTCATTTGCACATTTCCGTCCGACAGGAAAGGACGGAGATGTTTTATGAAAACTACATATAATGATCCCCAGGTGAAGCTGAACACCAACCGTAGGGGCAAGACCGATTATGATATAGTAGTCTATGGCACAAGGAGTCTGCGTAAACAGCTTGATGATACCGTAGCTGCTGCGATCCGCCGATATATGGAAGAAAAGGAGATCGGCACAAGAAAGCTGTCCAGGCTTACGGGGATTCCAAAGGGTACGATCTCCCGTTACCGCAACGGTACGGCTAAGTACGATCCTGACTATCTCTGTGCTATCTGCATCGCACTCAGGCTGCAAACTTGCAGACAGCGGCACTTGTTCAGAATGCTCAACTGGAAGATGCCTGACGAACGTGGCAGAAAGAGAAACAGAGCGTACATCATCAGGGAGTTCCTTGACGGCTGCTTCTATGATGAGAGCTATACGGTCGCTCTCTGTAATCAGCGTCTGGTCGATGCCGGAGAAGTGTCCCTCACTCCGCTGTTCCCTCCGAAGGAGGGCAAGTGATGACGGGATTTTTCTATATGCACTTCGGTGATGATGTGCCTAAGAACATTGAAAAGGAGTATAACAGGCTTCTCCTGCACGAACAGTATCTTGAAAAAAAGGAGCAGAAGTATCGTATCCAGACGGCTACATTTGAAGATGTTATCACTGTATGTCCTGATCCTGCCACTCTCCCCATTAACGAGATCGAACTTGAGCGGGAGCGACTTCATAATGAGCGTCTGAAATATCTTCCTGTTGCTCTCAACCTTCTCAAAGCTGACTATCCCGACCTTTATCGGCTTATCGTAGAGTATTATTATGCTGAGACTAAGACCACAATGGCGGATTTAGGGAAACGCCACGGTCTGACCACTGAAACAGTACGCTATCGTATAAAGTCAGCAAAAGAGAAACTGAAAATATACATCATCATGCACGAAAACAAGGAGTAGAATTTGTGCGCAATAACGATTTTTCTTTTTCCGATGAAAAAAATAGTGAAAATCTTGCCCGATTCTTCAAATTCTGTGCTTGATATTATAGAGGGCGTTCGCTCCATGAGCCAACAAGCTCTCTTATCCTCCTTCCTACACGAAGGTTTACTTTGAGCTGAGGGGACGGCACAGCTTCTTTGTCCATTTTCAGGCTGTACCGTTTCCGGAGGTTCGTTTTTCTTTCATTTTTCGATGCTCTATCGAAACTCCTTTCACTACGACAGCAGAGATGCTGTCGGGAGAGCCTGAGCTGACGGCTTGGGTTCTGCCTAAAACATCTCTGAATGCGACAGTTCCATTTCTCCTATTTTCATATTGGCAGGCATACTGCCACTCCTGCGTCGGGGACGGTTCTCCGTTCCCGACATTCCAGGAGTAAATCACAAACAAAAACACCGACAAGATAGAGAGAGGGTGTTCTATATGAATGAAATCACAATTGCTGTGAAATACGATAATGATAATCCTACCGTCAGCGGACGGGAGCTTCATGCCGCCCTTGAGGTCAGGACGCAGTATTCAATATGGTTTGATAGAATGTGTGAATATGGTTTTTCTGAGGGAATAGACTATTATTCTTTTTTGAATAATAGGTCGGACGGACTTGCAGGAAAGCCGAGAACCGATCATCAGCTCACCATTGATATGGCAAAGGAGCTTTGCATGATACAGCGTACCGAGATCGGCAAGCGCTGCCGTGAATACTTCATAAACCTTGAAAAGCAATGGAACAGTCCTGATGCTGTCATGGCAAGAGCATTGCAGATCGCAGACCAGAAACTGGAGGTTGCCAAACAGCAGAACGGCAATCTCATCGAGACAACCGCTGTTCAGGCGAAGCAGATCGAGGAAATGAAGCCGAAGGCGACATATTGCGATATGGTTC
>CADBAC010000302.1 GCA_902792495.1 Ruminococcus flavefaciens
CTATCAGGTACTTCCGTGCTGCCGGATCTTTTCCTTCAAGTCTGAGGAATACTTCCTCTTCCTCCTGACGGGTCAGCGGAGGCGGAAGAGTGTCCGAGCCGTTGACGTAGAAGACCTTCCCAGTTATAAGCCTTTTTATCAGCATTTTCAGTTTGTTTAACATATTCATTGAAATCTCCTCTTTTCCAAGGCGGATGGCCTTAATAATTCAATAGTTTCGGATTGAAAACAGCTTCACCGCAGGTCTTACCGAATCCGATAAGAGCGTCAACTTTTTTTGCTGAACCGGTGTATGCGTTTTCGATAAGCACTTCGTCGGGGCGGAATATGGGTATCAGTCCGCTTTCTGAAACTGTAGTGCAGGGCAGTACACGAAAACCCACAGGAAGGCACGAACTGAGATAAGCCATCCCGGTAATGGGAGTATACTGCGTCGTATCGCAGATAATAACAGAGCATCCGGTAAAAAAATCAGTGAGTATATTCCCTGTATCAGCAAGTCCTTTTAGTTTGGTGATCCTCTTGCCACAGCGGATGATTATGTTGTAATCGTTGCATTTATCTTTATTTATCATTGTATTTATCACAAACACTATCCCGTACATTGCCGCAGTAGAAAGAACAAGTATTACAAGTGAGAAGTCGATATAGAAATATGTATTCCTGAAGTGGATGAATTCGGGCCTCAGCCAGGAATAGACAGCATATACAGCGCCTGCGAGTATAAGATTTGAAGTAAAGAATGCAACAGTGTTCATTGCGGTCCTCTTTATGTCTCTGAAACCGAAAGCGAACATGACTATAGTTACGGCGGCTCCAGTTTTTATAAGAATTGTCAGAGCATACGGCATTTCGGGCAGAAGTATCATAAGTGAGAATAAACTCCCATAGGCGGAGGCGGCGGCACATCTTACTGAACGCAAAGGAGAATGAGTTATCCTTGCTGTAGTCCTCAGGAGGAAAAAATTGACATAGATATTCAGTATAATAAGAACATCAGCATAAATGGTCTGCACACCGCACCTCCGCATAGTATTGGATACAGCTTATCATCAAGCTGTCCTATGTTCATTATAATGCAGGACGTCCGAGAAATATGTCATATTCTGTCAGGCATAAAAAAATCGCAGAGCATAAAGCTCTGCGAATGTCTTATCTGAAAAATGGGAGCATACAGATACCGAACAGCATAACACCTGCTATAATGAGTACGACTACTCTCATCCATGTTTTCTTTTCGGGATGTTTCATTAATTATCACCTCAATGCTTGTTTTTTACACGTTTCTTGCGGTTAGGGATATAATCTGTGTAGATGTCATTCTTTTTCTTTCCGCCGTAAGCACGTTTTTTTCTGTCGAAAGAAGGCTTGTTATCGGGACGTCTGCGTCCTGTGAAGCCTGCATGGCTCTTGCCTTTATAGAGTTTGACTTCGACCTGATGACCGTTTATCTTCATAGGATTTGTGCTGTCAATGATGTATTCATACTCAGCTTCGGGAACTTCAACTGTAGTATGATCATCGAAAATATCGATCTTTCCGAAGTCTCTGCCTGACATACCTGTAGCATCAACAAGAGCACCGAGAATAAAGTTAGGAGCGATACGCTTGCTTCGGCCGATACTGATATCGACTTTGACAGTCTTAGCGCCGTCACGCTTGCCCTTGCGGAGAGGACGGGATGTATCAAAATCGGGGAGTGAAGCAGTTTCGTTGTTGAGCTGACGGGTAAGTATACGTGCAGCAGCTTCTCTGTAGTCGATACCCATAGCTGAGAGCCTGTCAAGGATATCGTAGCCGTTGTGACCTGCTTCAAGTTCAGCAACTTCCTTGATAATGGATTCTTTTTTCATAGCCACGATGTCGGAACGATCAGGGAGAGGCATTTCACGTATCTCAGCGTGTATGTACTTCTCTATGGAACGGAGATCGAACAGCTGACGTCTTCCGCTGATGAGAGTATAAGCAGTACCTGTGCGGCCTGCACGGCCTGTACGGCCGATACGGTGGATGTAGTATTCATTGTCCTGCGGAAGATCATAGTTGAAAACAGCGTCAACCCCGTTTACATCAATACCACGGGCGGCAACGTCGGTAGCAACGAGAATTTCAGTAGTCTTGTTCTTGAATCCGTTCATTACCTGAGTACGCTGCATCTGTTTCATGTCGCCGTGCAGACCCGCTGCACGAAAACCGCTTTTGATGAGTTCCTCAGTAAGCTGATCGACCATAGCTTTTGTATTACAGAATACCATAGCTGAGGACGGGGAGTATGCGGCAAGAAGAAGCTTGAGCGCATCGGTCTTGCGTCCCATAGCAACCTCAAAGTAGAACTGCTCGATAAGTTCAACGGTGCGCTGAGCAGACTTTATCTTGATCTGAACAGGCTCGGTCTGGTATTTTTCGGTGATAGCCATTATCTCGGGAGGCATTGTAGCCGAGAACAGAACGGTCTGCCTTTCCTCGGGAACGTCAGAGAGGATGGTTTCAATGTCCTCACGGAAGCCCATATTCAGCATTTCATCAGCCTCATCAAGGATGACAGTGCGGAGCGTTTCGGGTCTGAGAGTATGTCTGCGGATGTGATCCATAACACGTCCCGGAGTACCGATAATTATGTTTGCACCACGTTTCAGTTCATGTATCTGCTTTTCCATGCTTGCTCCGCCGTAAACTGCGGAAACCTTGACGCCTTCCTTGAATTTGGCGAATTTGCGAATTTCTTCAGCGGCCTGCATGGCAAGTTCACGGGTAGGGCAGAGAATAAGAACAACTGCTTTGCCCTTGTCTTCGGGAGTTATGCTCTCAACGGCAGGGATACCGAAAGCGGCGGTCTTGCCTGTACCGGTGTTGGAGCGTCCCACAACATCATGTCCCTGAAGAAGAAGGGGAATGCTCTGCTGCTGTATCTCGGTCATTTCCGAGAAGCCGAGTTCGTCCACAGCACGGAGTATCTCCTGTGAAAGATTCATTTCATTAAAATTCATGTTATATCCTTTCTTTTCCTGTTTCACGTTTACATTTTATCATAACACAAAATCGTGAAAAGGTCAAGCCCAAATCTTGC
>CADBAC010000303.1 GCA_902792495.1 Ruminococcus flavefaciens
CTATTTGTTAAAAATTAAGGGAGGGTAATTGTTTATATTATACTGATGAAAGGGCAGATTTTGTAGAGGCGGGGTACGGTTGCCCGTAATTCCATGTTATATTTCAGCCTTGCGGAACGCCGAGGGCGGCGTTCCCTACAGAATATCCCCGTGTATATAATCAGAGGACGGCCGAACGTTGGGCGCACACTGTGCGCCCCTACAGATTCGTTTCATTTTGCCAAAATTTAAGGACGGCCAATGGCCGTCCCTACAGAATCGCTGATAACCAACGGGCGGATAATATCCGCCCCTACATATGTTACAATAGAATTTACAAGAAGTATCAGCGAGCGAAAGCAGATTATGCTAAACGTACAAAGTAAGGCGCTTGCGCCTACTCGTGATCGGGGTCAAGCTGCCGACAGCTTGAAAATGGATCCGAACAGTAAAGTCGGATCCATTTTGAAATATGTTAGAAATGTATAGCAATTATTATGTCCGCAGTATCAGATACCGCAGTCCTCATAGTCCTTCCATCTCTCAATATAGAGCTTGTTGCTCCAGTTCTTGAAAAGGATGTAGGTGACAGAAGCGATTGCGAGGAATATAGCTCCCATGATCGGAAGTGAATCCTTTATCATTTTTCTTTCTGAATATCTTTCTTTGCGGCTCATACTAAAACTCCCTTGCTATAGATTATTCTGCGGATTTTTCTCCGTTCATTTCTGCCATAAGTCTTGCAAATTCTGCATCGACCTTAGCGTCATTTTCCATCTTTGCGAAAGAATCCCTGAGTTCATTTTCGCCATTTCCTGCGATCTCAGTGAAAGCGTCAGCTTCAGCTTCCTTCATGCTGATCTTCTCTTCCATTCTGTCAAGCTTCTCCTGAGCGGAATTTCCGCCGAATCCGCCTGAAGCTTTGGCAAGATCCTTCTTGGTATCTGCCATCTGCGCACGGGCAATGAGCATTGCCTGACGGCTCTTTGCTTCATCAAGCTTAGCCTTGAGCACCTCTACCTGATCGCCGATAGCCTCGGTCTGGTTGGAGATGGACTCATACATCTCCTTGTAAGCTTCCATATCCTCGTCAGCCTTGACCTTCTTTGCAAGTGCCTGCTTTGCAAGATCTTCCTTGCCTGCGGCCAGTGCCTGCTTAGCCTTGTTCTCCCAGTCTGCGGAAACCTGCTTTGCGTCGAGGTATCTCTTTTCAGCCATACGCTCACTTGCCTTAGCCTTGCCGTAATTCTGGGTAGCTTTGTTCAGTTCGTCCTGCATATCGAGGATGACCTGCTTCACCATCTTTTCGGGATCCTCAGCCCTGTCGATAAGATCATTTATATTTGCCTTGAGCAGATCGCTCAGTCTGCTGAATACGCTCATTTTTAAAGCCTCCTATATCATTTACATCATTGTTCCGCCTCTTGAATTATGCCAAAGCAGCAGTCCTCAGAGACAAGAATTTAATATTATTATAGATGATTTCTATAATCATGTCAAGGAGAATTGTTCCAATTTCACATAATTTTCACTGTTGCAGAGAAATTATTATGCTGAAAATATAATTATATTAAAAATATACCTCTTGTAAATCTGCGTCACTCATCAAGGTAGTCACAAAGTCCCGAAAAAATGGTAAGCGCCACTTTTTCCTGATATTCTTCCGTTGCAAGAAGTGCCGCCTCATCGGGATTTGAAAGAAAGCCGCACTCCGCCATTATGGTCGGATTCTTGCTGTAATAGCACAGAAAAAGTTCCTTTCCGCACTCCTTTATCTCACGGCTGTTGTCAGGCTGCAAAAGAGTCGCAAAACGGCTCTGCACCGCCCTTGCAAGCGCTTCACTGCCCCTCTGTTCATCGGAGTAAAACATCTGCGCACCGCTGTAAACAGGATCGGTGAACTGATTCTGATGTATGGATATGCAAACCGCATTGTCCTCACTGTTGAATATCTCAAGCCTGTTGTCCATATCCGAACTTTTCTGCGCCGCTATGCCCTCTACGCCTTTGTCGTGGATGGATGTGTCGCTGTCCCTTGTGACTTTCACATCGAATCCGCTTACTGATAATATGTCACGTAATCGCTGCATTATGCTAAGATTGATCCCCTTTTCGGGGATCCCATCCGCCGATGTGCAGCCGCCGTCTATCCCGCCGTGTGGTGGGTATGTCTTAACTATGGCTATATACGCTTGCACGGTCGCTCTCGTCTGTTAATCTTGCGTGATCATGCATTCATTGGCAAAAAGTGGTGTTCACCGTGAGCGAATCAAAGATCGCATTTGTGAAAAAATAATTACGAATATCCCCGTCGATCTCAAGGATAATGATACATCTTCAGATGCAGCAGATAAATGTTATATCGCTTGCGTTTTATACTATAAGTATTAAATCTCTGCTATCCACAGCTACCTCCTCTTTTGTGACCTGTACGTCAGAACTCCGAAAAAAATAACGGAATATCGGAAATAACCAGAGTTTTTTTAAACCCGAATGAGATTTTTTATAATAAAAAACAGCTGACTTTTTATACTTTTTGATATAATTTCAGTCGGCATTTGTCTTAAGAATGTCATTAGCAATATATGTTTTTTGTTTATATATACAAATTAAAGGCTTTATCTTGATATAAACTTGACAAAATAAAGCGAATGTATTATAATGTTAACTGGTGCTCATATCATTATTTTGCCTATGCTCCGTTGCCGGAACGATTTTCAGGTAATGGTTCAAATCTGATAAGTGTCCCGGCATGCTGATAAAACGTTGTAATTAAAAGTTATTTGTTTTAAGCCGGCATATAAACGGGCATAAGATCAGTAGTTTATGTGAGTGGTAGTTAAAAATGAACGGGGCGAACAGCTGACGTGTTTAATGCGCCGGCTTGAGTGATACTGGCAATGGACGGGTTGAATAAGCTCGTTTATTATTTTATATAGAGCTAAATCTGATTTATTCAAATGAAATAAAGTGAGGAATTAGGATTATGAATTATATCATTTTCGGAGGATCCGGATTTATCGGAACACATCTGATCAAGCTTTTGAAGGCAGAAGCAGTTAAGGATGGCGATCAGATCTACGATCT
>CADBAC010000304.1 GCA_902792495.1 Ruminococcus flavefaciens
AGCCCGTCGGCGGATTTTTGCCTTGTCACCGACAAAATTATGCCTGATAATCCGTACATTCACCCTATGTGGACAGGTTCTAATATAAAAGAGCGGATGGAAACATCCGCTCTTTTTGTGTTCGGATATGAGATAAACAGAAAGACCGACTGCTTTTGCGGTCGGTCTTTTGAAAAAGTCGTTATTATCAGTCGTTCTGCTTGAAGTAAACGTTTCTGTACCAGTCGATAGTTTCAGCTAAGCCCTTGTCTACAGAGTATTCAGCCTTCCAGCCGAGGCGCTCGAATGCCTTGGTTGCGTCTAACTGCTGTATGAGGATCTCGGATACTTCACTCTGCTGTACGATAGACTGAACGTTCTCGCAGCCCATGATGGACTTGATCTTGTTAACAACAGTTTCGATATCTGTAGCGATACCTGTTCCGAAATTGAATGCGTTGCCTGCTACACCTTCCTTGTCGATGTTGTAGAGCATATACATATAAGCGTTGACGATATCATTGATGTAGAGGAAATCTCTCTTGAATACGCCGTTGGCAGGGTGTCTTATAACAGGAGATTCGCCGTTTTCCAGCTTCTGGATAGTTCCGGGAATGAGTCTGTTGAAGTTGTTGTCTCCGGGGCCGTAGATGTTGCCGAATCTGCCGACAACAACAGGGAGGTTGTAGCTGTGGTAGAAGCTTCTTGCCAGCATATCCTGACATACTTTTGAAACGTCGTAAGGATTGCTTCCCTGGAGGATCATGCTTTCGTTGTATGGGAGAACATCGCTGTCACCGTAAACCTTATCGCTTGAAGCAACAAGAACAGCCTTTACAGTGTCGGTGTGGAGCCTTGCAGCGTCGAGAATGTTGTATGTGCCCACGATGTTTACCTGGAAAGTGACCTTTGGCATTTTGTAAGCGAGGTCCTGGAGAGCAACTGCTGCGAGGTGGAAGATAACTTCGATCTTCTGCTCAACGATGATCTGCTCGATGAGGGAGCCGTTGCTGATGTCGCCGTAGTAGATGTTGACTTTTTTGTCGAGTCCGCAGATACTGAAATAGCTTGTAGCGTCGCATCTTTCGATGAGAACAGTAACATTTGCACCGAGTTCGATGAGATGCTTTGCCATGTGAGCTCCGACAAATCCTGTAGCACCTGTCAGAAATACACGTTTGTTTTTCATTTCCATATTTATTCCTCTTTCTTTTACACCTGATATACGGTGTTTTTTACGTTTTGTAATTTTCGTTATCTCCCTTTAGGCGCATTCTGTATCTGTTCCGGAAATGCTGATCTGCGTAAGAAGCGGTGATGTATTTCGGCGGCCGCAAGGAAATTGTTATCATATTTATCTTTTTCTGTGTCAAAATAACACAGCAAAAAGCAGTATAGCACATTCTTTTAGTTTTGTCAAGCATTAATTTTTTGAATTAAATTAAAGACAATTAATTAAAAAGCCAACTATTTGAACAAAATCGGGTTGTGCGCTTTGTGCATAACGGATAAGAATACAACTTTTTAAAGTTGAATATAAATAGGAAATAAAAACATCGGCGCATTGTCATTAAGTTTAGTGGAATTATGTTAAACTATATGAGGCATCAATCAAAACAATATGCGGAAAGGGTTGACTATTATGCGGAAATATGGTAGAATAAGTAGAAATTGATCAAATGAGCAATTGCGCAGATAAGAGATTCAGGGTCGGAAAGACGTTGGTCTCTTTTTTTCAGGGGAATAATTACAATCAGACGGAGGAAAGAAAATGAGTGAAACAGTAAAGCCAAAGAAGATCGCAGTTATAAATGGCATTTTACACGGCCATTTCACAGGCAGCGTTGAGGTAGTAAGAGAATTAGAGGCATTAGGCTATGATATTACCTGCTACGTTATCGATGAATTCGCACCAAGACTGAATGTGCCTGTAAAGAAGATCGTTTATTCAGCAGATGTAAGCGAGATCGCTAAAAATCTGAAGAAGATAGATCCTAATGCGCCTCCTTTCGCTATCAATGCTTTCCTTCTCGGAAAGGCTACAGATGTTATAATCGATCTTTTATCAAAGGACGAGACAGACTATGACTACTACCTTTTCGATGCTTTCTTCGATATCGAGGAAATGAACAAGGTACTGAAGCTTGATCCTTCCAAATTCGTGAAGATCTATCCTTCATTCGTTCTGACTGACGAGAATCAGCTGGACATCACAAAGGGCAGACTTATCGGCTTACAGGCAACAAACGAGAAGTACAACATCAATCTCCGTGACTTCGTAGGCCTTCTTTTCGCAGGCGAGAAGTACAAGAAGCTTATCCTCACTTCCAAGTTCTTCCATTTAAGACCCGAGGATACTGACGATACCTGCTACTTCATCGGACCAAACATCGAGCATAGAAATATCGACACAAGCTTTGACTTCAAGAAGGACGAGAACAAGAAGCTTCTCTTTATCTCACTGGGAACTATTTTCGGCAAGGATCTGGATTTCTACCACCAGTGCATCGAGGCTTTCAGAGATTCCGAGGAATATCAGGTCATCATGTCAGTGGGCAAGTTCGTTGATATCGAGAATACTTTCGATAATATTCCGGCTAACTTCACAATTTACAACTACGTACCGCAGACACAGCTTCTGCCTGAGGTTGACGTATTCATCACTCACGCAGGCTTCAACTCAACTTCAGAGGGACTTGCAAGCGGTGCTGCTATGGTCCTTGTACCGCAGGCTGTTGACCAGTTCGACGTTGCAAGAGTAGTTGAGAAGCTGAATGCAGGTATCGCTCTGAACAAGCATGAGATCCACATTACTGCCGATATCATCAAGAAGGCAGTCAACGATGCTTACGCTAACAGAGAGAGTTTCAAGAAGGGCACAAAGGAGATCCTGGATTCATTTGAAGCTGCAAGAAATGACAGAAAGGCTATCTACGCAGAAGTATTTGCATAAGCCGCAAAGTAAATATACATTATAAGAACCTGTCCACATAGGGATTCATGCACGTCTTTTCGTCAAATTTTGCCAGTGACTGCGTTAAAAATCCTTGAAGGGCGACAGCCCGTCGGCGGATT
>CADBAC010000305.1 GCA_902792495.1 Ruminococcus flavefaciens
TTTCATGCTGAGAGGTACGGACGATTACTATATGTCAGGCAGCGGAAACGAGCGATTTACCGTATTTGAAAGCGGCGATATAAAGTCCGATGATATCGAGCTGCGCTACTACCCTATATCCGGAAAGGGTGCGGACTATACCGACATCGCCGCAAGGTACAGGCAGTATCTTCTCGAAGACGGCGGAGTGAAGAAAAGAGCGGAGGGAAACGATTCTCCCATGTATATCGGGCTTTACGGCGGAGTCATGAAGAAAAAGCCGTTTCTGGGCATACCCGTGAATAAGAAAACAGCGCTGACGGATTTCTCTCAGGCAAAGGATATCCTCTCTCAGCTTCGTGAAAACGGAGTTGACGACATGGCGGTATCCTATGCAAACTGGACCAATAACGGCATCCGCAGCAGGATAGACACAAAGGCCGAGCCTTCGGGAAAACTGGGCGGCAGTCCGGATTTCAGCGCACTTTCCGACTTCATAGCCGAGGGCGGAGAACTTTATCCCGTTTCCGATAACCGATGCTTCTATTCGGGCGGAGGCTACAACTCATTCTCGAAAACTACCGTAAGGATATCGGGCTCATATTCACGCATAGTCAGCTACGACAGGGCTTACGGCATCCCCGACGGATTCAGGAAGAATATGTCACTTCTCTCGCCTGCCAGTTTCAGTCAGATACTCACCGAGGCGGCTGACAGCTACAGCAGTGCAGGTCTCAGCGGCATTTCACTGTCTGACCTTCCGGCTTCCCTTTACGGTGATTACGGCAAGAAAAGCGTATCCCGTGGTGCTGCGGCAAAGCTGTTTGCGGAGGGCTGCGAAAAGCTGGACGGCAGTCTGGAAAACGGCATAATGGCCAAAACTGCCAATGCTTACGCTTTCCCGTATATAAGCAGGATAACGGATGTGCCAATGACTTCAAGCAGATACGACCTGTTTGATGAGGATGTACCGTTCTATCAGCTGGTGCTTCACGGTATAATTCCCTATGCATCCAAGGCTGTCAACGGAAGTCCGTCCCCCGAAGATACGGCGCTCATGGCGGCATCCGTGGGCTGCGGACTTGATTTCGACATGATATACGCAGAGCCGTCCGAGCTTAAAGATACGGTGCTGGATACTCTCTACTATGCGGACTACCGCTGGTGGACCGATACCGCCGCCGAATACTACCGACTTCTCAGCCCTATGCTGAAAGCGGTCAGCGGATGCACTATCACCGACTACAGCACCGACGGAGACATAATAACCACAGTTTACGACAACGGCACGGAAGTTGTAACTGATATGAAAAACAAGACCATAGAATATAACGGCAATTTGATTCAATTCAGCGGAAAGGAGGTATCAGCGGCTGATGAGCAGTAAAAAAACAAGGAAATTACCATATCAGCGCAGGAAAGCGCTCTACGGCTACGGCTTCATAAGTTTGTGGCTGGTGGGCACTGTCATATTCTTCCTGATACCTCTGATACAGTCTCTGCGCTACTCATTCTGCGAGGTAAAGGTAAATCCCGGCTCGCTGGAAACGGAATTCGCAGGGCTGAAAAAGTACATCTACGCTCTGAATGAAGACCAGTATTACACCGAGTACCTGAGTTCAACACTGCTGGAAACTCTGTGGAAAACTCCGCTGATACTGATATTCTCACTGTTTATAGCGGTGATACTCAATCAGAAATTCCGTGGACGCACCCTTGCGAGGGCGGTATTCTTCCTCCCTGTAATAATCGCAACAGGCCCTGTTTTCAAGATAATCAGCGGCGATATGTCAAAGACAGGCAACACAGGCGCACAGCGATTCTCGACTATGTTCTCCACCGACCTGATAGGCGAACTTATGGAGTTTCTGGGAATATACGGTCTCAGCGACAAGATGAACACCATGATATCGGCGGTGGCAGACAATATTTTCGGCATCGTCTGGAGTTCGGGAATACAGATAATCCTCTTCCTTGCGGCGCTTCAGAACATTCCGTCATCCGCAAGAGAAGCCGCCGAGGTGGAGGGCGCAACGGCGTGGGAGTACTTCTGGAAGATAACTTTCCCCTATGTTACGCCGTTTATACTGGCGAACTTCATCTACACCGTCATAGATTCATTCACAAGCCCCATGAATCAGGTCATGAACCGTATACTTGAACTGAAAAGTCAGTGGGACTTCGGTGAGGCTTCGGCTATGGCATGGATCTACTTCGCCATTGTCCTCGCCGCTATCGGCATCGTTACTTTCATAGTGAACAAGTTCGTTTACTATGAGGTGGACTGAGGAGGTGGACATCATGGCAGACACTGCACAGGCTGTTGTAAAAACAGCAGACGAGATAGGCACTCTCAGCAAAAAGGAGCAGAAAAAGCTTCATATGCAGAAGATGACCAAAGAGGAACTTGCCTATCTGCGCAGAAAAAGCATAACCGACAAGGTGTGGCCGTTTTTCAGGGCTTTCATCCTCATCGGTCTGGGATTCGTTATCATGTATCCCCTTATCTATATGGTGAGCTGTGCTTTCCGTGAACGAGGCGATATGAGCGACCCTACAGTTATGTGGATCCCTCGTCACCTCACACTGGATATCATCCGTGAAACAGTTCAGGCTATGGACTTCTGGAACACGCTGAAAACCACTCTGGTGCTGAATATCGGCTGTTCGGTGGTTCAGGTGTTCTCATGCGCATTGACAGGCTACGGCTTTGCAAGGTTCAGCTTCAGGGGAAAGAAGCTGCTGTTCGTCATTGTTATAATGATGATACTGGTCCCCACACAGGTAATATCGCTTCCGCTGTACAGCCAGTTCAGATATTTCGGCATAAAGGGGCTTTTCTCCATCAACCTTATCGACAGCAAGCTGACTATGTACCTGCCCGCCATTACAGGAAACGGCATACGTTCAGGTCTGATGATACTGATTTTCCGCCAGTTTTTCCGTGGTATGCCCAAGGAACTGGAGGATGCCGCATATATCGACGGATGCGGTCCCTTCATGACATTCATAAGGGTAATGATACCCAATGCCGCTTCGTCGTTCCTGACAGTATTTCTGTTCTCGGTTGTGTGG
>CADBAC010000306.1 GCA_902792495.1 Ruminococcus flavefaciens
TTTCCTCACTGTTGGCGCTGCCGCACCGCTTCAGGAGGCCGCTGTAACAGGCCTGCGCTTCGGCGATGATCACTACAAGTGGCTTCAGGATAAGTACACAGAAAAGCGTGACCTTTTCCTCAAAGGACTCGACCGCATTGGCATTCAGCATACCGTACCGCAGGGCGCTTATTACATCCTTCTGGATGTATCGGAATTCGGCTATGAGAGTGATCTTGATTTCTGCGAAAAGCTTGCTGAATATGTAGGCGTTGGCGCAGTTCCGGGTTCAAGCTTTTTCAAGGAGCCTGAAAACCGCTACATAAGGCTTCATTACGCAAAAAAGAACGAGACACTGGAAAATGCTCTTGAACGTCTTAATGATATCAGAAAGAAAATGCCTAAATAAATACACAGCAAAACTCCCGGAAACAGATACTTGTTTTCGGGAGTTTTGTCTTCGTGCATTCGACATATTATTTGTCTCCGCCGTGATATAATAAACGTAAAATATACGGTGAAGGTGATAGATATGAAAGTGAAGGACATAATAAACAACAGGAAAAGGATACTGCCGGTACTGATATTTATGGGTGAACTTATGTCGGGATTCGTGTTTTCGGGAGCGAGTATGGTCGGCACATCTGCGTTTTCGGATATATCCATTGCAGGTGCGGCAGGACTTGTCGGAAGCGGTGCTGTATTTATGGGAAGTCTGCTCAGAGGATTTGCAGATGCATCAATAGGGAAGAATATAGTCAAACTTTCGGCTATGGTAATGATAATCATTGCGAAGCTTCTCATGGACAACAAACGCTCGCCCATGCTGTGTGGTATATACACAGCTTTGAGCGTGCTTTTTTCGGGATTGGCAGTTTCAGCTGTGATAGGAGAGCTTTTCTATAAACTGGCATTCTACATTTTCTACAGTGCAGCAGCTGGGTTCACAACATATTCGCTTTGCAGGATAAACCGTGATATTGAAAATGGATCGGCGGTAAGACTGACAGCATCTTCGGGCTGCTACTATGCTGTGGTGTACACTATTTACACGGCATCACTTTGCTCGGTGAAGCTGCCTTTTCTCAACGCAGGAGCAGTATTAGGCATAGCTGTAACAATGCTTGCTTCGTTTTATTACGGCAGCACAGGCGGAGTTATATGCGGAGCACTTACTTCATGCGCTGCATATTTTTCATCGGCCGAAACAGGTGCGGCATTAGTTCTTCTTCCTGCGGCAGGATTATTTTCGGGGTTCATCCATCAGCGAAGGATATCTGTTGCAGCTGCTGTTTTTTTGACTATGGGATTCATGCTGACAGTGCTTACGGGAACATCGGAAGAAGTGGTGTCAAGTCTTGGAAATTACGTATTGGCTGCGGGAATTTTTATAGCGGCTGCACCTTATTATTCCGACAGGCATATACGTGTTCCGCAAAGCACAAAAGAGTCGGGAGAGGTGATGCAGGCGAGACTTGCTTTCCTTGCTGATTCAATAGCTGCTGTGAGAGGAGATGCCAGAAAGACAGCAGATAAAATAGCTGAGAAAAACAGAGCGTCATACACCGCAAAAGACGATACCGAGGAAGTGTGCGGAAGGTGTTACCGCAGATACATATGCAGACGTCAGGGCAGTTCCGCATTGAAGGGACTTGAAGCACTTTCGGAAATGTCTGAGATATCACTTGAGACTTTCCCTGCCGAACTTGATACCTGTATCCGAAGAAACGAACTTATGGCGGCAAGGCAGAAAGGGATAAATGATGAAACTATCGCAAAGCTGATGGATATGCGGAAATCGGACTGCCGAGGAATACTGTCGGAACAGTTTTCCATTGTTGAAAATATGGTCAGGGAGATATCGGAAGACAAGGAGATATTCTATTCTGCTCCCATAAGCATAACCGTGAGAAATAAACTTCTGAAATTCGGGTTTTCTCCTTCATATGTCAATGCTTCGTACAACAGCAGAGGTCGGCTTATTGCGGAGATATATTTTTCGGCCGGGGACGCACCTGTTTCGGCGACAAGAATATGTGACCTCATATCCGATGAGCTGAAACTGAAGCTTACAAGTTCGGACATTGTGAGTTCGGGGAGCGAAGTAAGGCTGCGGCTTTATGAAAAGCCGACGCTTAATCTGGAGGTCTGCACCGCTTCAAAAAAGGGCGATGAGACTGATGAAAGCGGCGACAATTTCTGCAGATGCAGCGACGGTACAGGGACGGGCTATATTGTTCTTTCCGACGGCATGGGAAGCGGAAAGGAAGCCGCTTTTGAATCGTCGCTGGCTTCGGGGCTGATGCGCCGTCTGATCGGAAGCGGAGTAGGCGAAAAAGCTTCTGCAAGGATAGTGAATTCTGTTATGTTTTCAAAGTCAAAGGATGAGTCGTTTGCAACTCTTGATATTCTGAAAGCCGACCTTGACAGCTGTGAACTCACTTCACTGAAAGCAGGTGCTGCCGCCACGCTGGTACGTCACGGCAATGAAGTGATAAGGATTTCCTCCGATTCATTTCCTGTGGGAATGTACGAAGAATCCGATATCACTGAGAACGTGTGCAGTTTCGGAGAGGGCGATATAGCAATTATGTTCTCGGATGGTATCTGTGAAGGGGAGTACCGTTTCATACGTGAACTGCTTATGGGAGAGAATGATCTGAAAAGTATCGTGGATGAGATATGTGCAAAGTCTGAAAAATTTGATCGATCTGAACCATTTATTCCTCACTGAACACTGATTTTCTAAATCTGATGCATTGCCTCAAAGATCTCGCTTTTCTGGATACGGATCTGAACACCGACCTCTGTACCAAGCTGGTTCAGCCGGTCCTGTAATTCGTCAAAGGAACAGGTAGGTTCAGAAAGGTCCACGATCATCAGCATATTGAAAAAACCGTCCACGATCGTCTGAGAGATTTCCAGAATGTTGATCCCGCCTTCATACAAAACATTGCTGACCCGGGCGATGATCCCTTTCCGGTCAAAGCCGATCACTGTTACCACTGCTTTAGAAATTGCTGTCATAATCCGTGCTTCCTTATT
>CADBAC010000307.1 GCA_902792495.1 Ruminococcus flavefaciens
CGGAGGCGGCAACCACTTCATAGAGCTTCAGCAGGACGACAACGGGATGTGCGGAATAATGCTCCATTCGGGAAGCCGCCATTTCGGAAACATCGTGGGTCAGTATTTCAATAAGATAGCACACGAACTCAACGATAAGTGGTTCTCACAGGTGCCGTCTGAATGGAATCTGCCATTCCTCCCTGTTGATACAGATGAAGGAAAGCGTTACCTTGCATGGATGCAGCTTTGTATGGATTTCGCATATGAGAACCGTGCAATAATGCTTCAGAAGGTCAAGGAGATCTTCACTAAGCACGTAAAGCGTCACGCAGGTATAGATCCTGTTTTCACAGACGAGATAAACTGCCATCACAACTACGCTGCCCTTGAGAATCATTTCGGTGAGGACGTATGGGTACACAGAAAGGGTGCTATCAGCGCCCGTGACGGCGAGATGGGAATAATTCCCGGGGCTATGGGTTCATACAGCTATATAGTCCGTGGAAAGGGCAATCCGGAAAGCTTTATGTCATCTTCACACGGCGCAGGCAGAGCATACTCACGTACTGCGGCAATGGACAAGTTCTCGGTCGAATCGGTGATCGTTGACCTGAAGAAGCAGAATGTGGTGCTGGCAAAGAATAAGAAGACCGATGTTGCAGAGGAATCAAGATTTGCCTACAAGGACATAAATGAGGTAATGGCAAATCAGACCGACCTGACAGAGCCTGTAAAGAGACTCTTCACAGTCGGCGTGATCAAAGGCTGATCTTTTCGTCGCTTACAGCAATTCTGGCAGTTCGTTGAGAACGGGTTCGACTCCCACAGCGACGAGTTTTAAGGCACATTCAGCAGTCAACTTTATCCTGTCAAGATGAAAAAAAGTGCCTTGATATTTTTATGAACCGGCGGCAGACCGTAACACTCTGCCGCTGAACCAATTCTCTAAGACGCATACAGCAAATAGTATTGGAGGTTATGATCTGCGCTGTTACAAAATATCCTTTGGATAGTTTGTAATTCGCCGTCTTTGACGGCAAGCGGTGCTCAGTTTATACTGCCTCTTCAGAATGCGCTTGTACATTTTGCAACTGAGGCAGTATATAACGTTTATTTTTATTTCAGATAACGTCTTGTTTATTTTAAGACGCTGACAGCATATCTTTCATGAATTTGTTTTTTGCGTCTTGCTTTCCCAAAAACACTTCGGCTCTCACAGCATTATTTTCAGGGGATCAGAAACCATCGGAAACGACAAGGGCTGATAAAAAAACGAGCCGAGCAATTGCTCCCTAAACCAAACCTTGCCAACCAATGCTTGGCATAAAGAAAATTTCTCATCGTCAGAAAAACTGGAAATGCAAAAGCATTCCTGCGTTTTCCTTCCTTGATTAATTTCCTTTCCACCTTCGCCTTTTTGGCAATGTTTAATTTAGGGAGCAATAAGTCAGCAACAGCATAAAATGTAATTGGTGAATGCAGGTTCAAATCCTGCCCTGCGGAAACGTATGGTAAAATGCTGACTTGACAGTCACACCTTACGACATTAAGTATGTCACGGACTTGGAAGGAGGATAAATATGCTCAAATTTTTAAAGAAAGAAGCTAACACTACATACACCGAAAACGGCGGTATCGCTTACCGTTCAACAGAATCATGCTGTCTGGATATGTTCTTCAAGGCAGGCGCAATGAGAAACGTTCCGGCAGATAAGATAGCCGATGCAGTTACCCGTGCCTACGCAGAAGATGCCGACAAGACCATGAAGATCATCTTCTTTGCCCGTGACGCAAGAGGCGGCCTGGGTGAGAGACGTTTCTTCCGCATCGCTGTAAGAACTCTCGTTGATATCGCTCCCGAAGCAGTAAGAAAGAATGTTCCCCTTTTCCCCGAGTACGGACGTTTCGACGACCTGTGCGTACTGATCGGTACTCCTCTGGAAAAAGATGCAATAGATATTATCGACACTCAGCTTCGCTTTGACAAGGCATCTATGGCTACAGGCGGCAAAGTGTCACTGCTGGCAAAGTGGCTGCCCTCAGTAAATACTTCCTCAAAGGAAACGAGAAACGCAGGCAGACGAATCGCCGCTCTGCTGGGAATGTCAGAGCCTGAGTACAGAAAGACACTGTCCGCTCTCCGCAAGTACAGCGATATACTGGAGAACCGTCTCCGTGAGCGTGACTATACATTCAACTACGGTATTCAGCCATCATGCGCTATGTTCAAGTACCGCAAAGCTTTCATCCGCAACGACGGTGAACGCTACAAGGATTACCTGGACAAGGTACAGAAGGGCGAAGCAAAGCTCAACGCAGACAGACTCTTCCCTTACGACATTGTACGTGCGGCTCTCAACAGAAACATCGATCCCGAAGAAGTGACCTCTCTGGATGCTGCATGGAATTCTCTCCCCGACCTGACAGGCGCAAAGCATGAGAATGCCATCGCAGTAATCGACGGTTCAGGCTCCATGACATGGGGTATGGGCATACGTCCTATCGATGCGGCACTGTCTCTGGGAATATACTTCGCTGAGCACAACACAGGCGCATTCGCAAACCACTTCATAACATTCTCATCAACTCCTAAGCTGGTAGAGATCAAGGGCAGGAATATCGTGGAAAAGACACGTTACTGCGCATCGTACAACGAAGTAGCAAATACTGATCTTGAATCTGTTTTTACACTGATACTCCGTACCGCTGTAAAGAATAAAGTTTCCGCAGACGATATGCCTACAAAGATATACATAATATCCGATATGCAGTTCGACTCCTGTATCATCGGCGGAAACGACGAGCCACTGTTCATAAAGATGCGCAAGTTCTACAACGAACACGGCTACGCTCTGCCCGATATCGTGTTCTGGAATGTCAACAGCAGAAGCGAAGGCATACCCGTGACACGTTCCGAAACAGGTGCTGCACTGGTATCAGGCTACTCCCCCACTGTGTTCGATATGGTCATCGGAGGCGAATGTTCTCCCGAGGCTGTAATGAACAAGGTGCTGGAGTCAGAGAGATA
>CADBAC010000308.1 GCA_902792495.1 Ruminococcus flavefaciens
AAATGTTGTTGACTGCCTCTCTATTGTTCAGGAGTTGAAAAACTATGGCGTCGGTGTGTGTTTTGATGAAAACAATCTCTGCACATTGGGCGCAGAAGGAACTATGCTTCTGACGATCCTCGCTACTGTTGCAGAGGAGGAGTCGCGCTCCAAGTCTTTTATCATGAACTGGTCTGTCCAGCGCCGCTTCCAGAACGGAATCTTCCTGACTCCCGAGCTTCTGGGTTATGACAACGACGAGGACGGCGGACTGGTGATAAACGAGTCCGAGGCGGAGACAGTCAAGGTCATTTACTATCTGTATGTGAACGGATGGTCAAGTAAGGAAATCTCCGATCTTCTGACGGATTATCAGCGTGAGACAAAGCTTGGCAATACCGAGTGGAAATCTTCATGGATAACCCAAATTATAGACAATGAGCGCCATTGCGGCGATGTCCTTGCTCATAAGACTTACACACCTGACTTCAAAACGCATAAAGCAGTAAAGAATGACGGCAAGCTCCCGAAATACAGAAAGCGTGACCATCACGATGCTATCATCAGCCGTGAAGTATTCAACGCTGCCCAGCTTATCCGTTCATCTGCATTTTACAAAAGAAAAAAGCACGCATTGCCTGTGCTGAGTGTTGTGGAGGACGGTGCGCTCAAAGGATATGTTCCGATCGACCGGAACTGGGAGGGCTTTTCGCCCGAAGACTATCAGAAGGCCTGTGAAAGTGTTCAGACCGCTATTGAAAAGGAAGAATATGTCCAGTCAGGTCTTAAGCTGAATCTGAACGGATATCAGCGTGTCAGTTCACATTTCTTTCCATCTTCTGATAACCTGTCTCTGACGATTTCAGGCGGAAAGATGCGCTTTAGTACTGCGTGCTTAAAGAAATTTGAGGATGTGGAGTACGTTGAACTGCTTATCAACACTGTGAATAACTGTATCGCGATCCGTCCTTGTGAGAGCGATAATCCGAATGCGATCCACTGGGGAAGGTTGAAAGAAGATAAGTGGATCGTGAACAGCATGAGCTGCCGTGGGCTGGCAAAGGTCATATTCAGCCTGATGTCGTGGGAGGATGACGGCAAGTACAGATTTAAGGGAGAATTCCGCAGCAACGGCTCTGATAAGCTCCTTTTATTTGAACTGGACGAACCCGTAGTGTCGAAAACTGTAGAGCAGGTCATCGTCCCGGAAAAAGATGATGAGGAGCAGATCGTGGTTCAGGAAACAGTGAGAGTCTATCCGCCGTCATGGCGCGCAGGTTTCGGAACTCCGATCGTATCGATTGCACGCGGACATCTGCTGTCACAGCAGCACTACAGTGGTGACTGGGATGTTCTCAGACCGGCAAAGGTTATAGAAGAAATGAATGCACTATCTTCAGAAACTCTTGCAGAGCTGATGAAGGAAGCTGAAACAATTATGGAAGGATGGGACTTAGGATATGACCGAGCAGATGATGCCGACGAGTGAAGAAATGGCGCTCGAAGAACTGACTACCGAAAAGGAACTCCGAAGAAGAGAGCTGGAACAGGCTTTCGGAAGCTATAACTTTGTGGTTGTCCGCAAGGAACTGTTTGCACACCTGCGTGATCCGGCTGTTACGATCAGAAAAGGCAGTATCACGTTCAATACCGCCTGCATCAACGGACTGGAAGATGTGGTCTTTGTACAGCTGCTGCTTTGCGAGGACGAAAAGAAGTTTGCAGTTAAGGGCTGTCAGGAGAACGACAAGGATGCTCTGCGCTGGTGTATAGCCAAGCCGGATAAGCGTAAGAGCCGTAAGATGACCTGCCCCGATTTTACGGATAAGCTGTATGAACTCATGCATTGGGATTCTAAGTGCCGTTATAAGATACTTGGATATAAGATCGAGTTTGAGGGCGAGACCTATTATGTTTTCGACCTGATCGTGAAGGAGACATTCCGTGAAAAGCCCAAGAAGGGCGAAGTGATCGACGAGACCGTGGACTACAAGAAGGGATATTACTCCGAGGATATTGCCGGAACATTCGGAGTCCCTGTGGAAGAGCATAAAAAGCAGACACAGGTCACAGTCGAGAACGGGTATATCAACGTAGCTATGCTCACAGGCGACAAGAAACCTGTGGAGATCGAGCAGGCTGGCAAGCAGCTTACTCTTGAGGATAATTCTGCCCCTGCAAATTCTACGGGCGAAGTATACCCTGACGTAGAAGAGGAGGTGTCAGATGGAGAACCTGTCGTGGGAGAATGCTGATCTTGGAATCAGCTTCTCGGTTGCATATGGACGGATCACTGTATTCAAGACAACTCTGAAAGCTATTGGCTTACCGCAGTATTTCAGATTTCTGTTAGATCCGGAGAATGGAAAGCTGGCTGTTGAGAAGTGCAGCTATAAGTCAAGCGGTGCTCATCAGCTGCCAGAGGATACTTCACACGATAGTTATGAGCTCAAAAGCATGGATATGGTACGTTTTATATATCAGACCTGCGGCTGGGATATGAAGTCCACATACCGTATACGGGGTATAGCTGTGCCTGACCGAGATATGGTCGTATTCGACCTTACAACGGCGTATCGTGTGCAGGAAGGCCATCTGATAGGCTGAACTGTAGAATTCAGCTGTATTATACCATATATTGGGATTTATTGCAATAAGTGCCGAATGATGCTTTCATCGCATCCAGATGCGGAAGATCCGTGAGGCCGATACATAAAAGTAAATAATGAAGCAGCCCACCGGGTATGTTTCCAAATTACGATACATTTCGTAAGACGGAGACATACCCGGTGGGCTGTTTTTTCATTTATCCCTCTGATAAGGGGATATTCTGCCAGAATGAACATTTCAAAAATAGAACTTTATCCCTCGCTCGGAACTATCCGAAAATACTGGATTTTAAGAAAATGGCGTAAAATCGGGATTTTCATTCTCCGCCGATGCGTTTATCCCTACTGACAAACTTGGAACCTCTTATTTATAAAAGGTGAAAAAGTGGCGAAAACAGCGTAAAATAGAGGAA
>CADBAC010000309.1 GCA_902792495.1 Ruminococcus flavefaciens
ACTATCGTATGTCAAGGGATTTCTGTGCAAGATGACGGAAAATATGTCCGCAGATTCAGTGCAAAGCCGTCAGGCGGGCTTTGTGCGGTGTTGCCTATATATCTTTTTCAAGGAAAAGATGAGATTCAAGAATGAATTCGTTATTATCTGCACATACAGTCGTATCACCGTGATACTTCTTTGAGACCTTGATAATGTTTGAAAGGCCGTAGCCGTGAATTATCTTGTCTTCCTTTGTAGTCCTGATCTTGTTGTTTTTCTCTATCCTGACTTTTTCAAATATCGGATTTCTCACGGTAAAGAAGAAGCAGCCCTGTCTGAAATCTGAGGTCACTGTTACTTCCTTCATGTTATCTGAGCTGTCTTTTGCACACGCTTCTATTGCGTTGTCTATGGAATTAGACATTAGTGTGCATATATCCACATCGGTTATTCCCATTGTCGGGATAAAGCCCGAATAATTGATCTTTACGTTATACTGCTCTGCTCTTTCGGCTTTATCGTTAAGCAGTGCATCTGCTATTACGTTGCCTGTTTCGTAGCGGTGCTTTTCCGTATAGCTTATAGACTCGATATCGCTCATATAAGCAAGTGCCTTGTCGGTATCGCCGTCTGAAACCAAACTTCTCAGGCATATCAGGTGGTTTTTGAAATCGTGACGGAAGCTTCTGAATTCGCTGTAGATATCGTTGATCTTCTCGTAGTAGTTCGTCTGATTTTTCAGCTGAGTATCAAGGAGTTCAACGATCTCTCGCTGTTCGGTATCCGATATGCTTATTTGCATAAGACTGATCACGATATACCCCATTACCACAATAAGCGGCAAAGCTGCATACTTGCCAAAAGAACGTACTTCCTCGTTTCTGAGTGATTCCAGCACTATTTCAACCAGGACAATGAATATCATTAGAGCTATGTATATCCTTACAGGTATGCGCCTTATTTTTGAATGTATAATCAGCGCTGTATTCCTTTTTCTTACGTAAAGAAACAGCAGCAGCAACAGAACGGTCTCTATAAATGATACGCTTAATTGAGTATAGTTCATTCCGATATCCCTTTCGATACCCGTTATATAGAAATCCATTTCAATAAACAGCATACCGATGTATATATACCTCGATCTGATTTTTTTGAATATCAAAGAATAGAACAACAAATATCTCACGGGGAGCAGTAGTACCAAGGTCAGAGCCAGCCAATAAGGCATATTTACATCAAGCATAGGAACCAAGTTGATAGATTCCTGAAGGATCAGAAATATTATTGTTACAGGCAGGCTGAACTTAAAATCCTCAGAATAAATAATACTGTATATTTTCAGCATCAGAAAGGCGCATAAAATCATAACTGCAAAAGTACATATTATCATATTTCTTACCGCCTGTAATTATATCTCTTCATGTAGTCAGCAAAAGCTTTCCTGAAAGGAGTAAGCTTGAGCTTGCTTATCTGTGCTTTTTCCTGATTATCGAATAATATATCCGCAGCAGTATGTGATTCTATATGCCCGAATCCTACAAGGAAAGAACGGTGACATCTGAAAAACTTATCGGCAGGAACGTGTGTCTCAAATTCCGAAAGCGTATTCTTGTACAATATATCGCCGTCTACAGTACGTATGAAGCAGTATTTGTTTGAAGCCTCGGCGTATATTATATCATCCGTCAATATACGCATATTACCGTCATCGGTAGATATATATATGTAGCGGTCATCATCCTCTGTCTCTGCAAGATAGGAATCAAGCGCTTCTGTAAGCTTGTCCATATCCACGGGTTTCAGAAGGTATCTGTAGGCATTTACTGTGAAAGCATCGAATACAACGTGTTCAAAGCTTGAAAGAAAAATGATCGTTGATCTTACTTTTCTTGAACGGAGTTTCTTTGCGGTCTCTATACCGTTCATTCCGTCCATTTCATAATCCATGAATATGATATCATATTCCAGATTCCCCGAAAGAAGCTCGATACCGCTGTTATAATCATCGTACACCATATCTGTTTTCCGCATAACAGCGTATTTTTCAAGGCATCTTTTCAGTTCCTTATGCAGTATCATGTTATCATCGCAAATAGCAATCCTCATACTGAACAGACTCTCCCTCTGTACTTTTTTGATCCTAAGAGCCGATCCTATTGATAAATATCTTATTTATTTTATCATATCATCTGAAAAAAGTCAAGTTCGGTATGAGGGTTAAAAATAATAAGCAGGATTATGCTTTCCGACCTTTCTGTATGCCGTATATCAGGAAAATTGTCTGCCGTATCATTTTTTACTGTCAGCTTTGTTCATTGTGAATATCTGGATAACTGCAAGTATAACGAATAAGCATACTAAGGGTATCATACCTGCGTTTGAGGTCCATCTTGCGGCGGCAGCAGGTAATTCAAACAGGAAGCCCGAGAGAAAGTCCGTTCCCGACCTTGAAAACAGATCAGGCGTGAGGAAGCACTTCTTAAAGCCGAAATCAAGCGGTGTATGGCTTAAAAGATCGGGAAGCGTGAATAAAACGAATACAAATAAAGCGTCTGCGAATAAGAATAATATGCGTTTACTTCTTTTTTTCATAATTTACCTCTTTTCTCAGTATCAAAAGTGTGAGCGTATAAATTATCAGCACCCTTGCTGTGACAGATACTATGAAGATAATGCTGTCACTTGCAGGTATATCTGATGTTGTGGCTGTGTCATATGCACCGCCTATGGTGAGCGGATAAACTCTGTCTCCGCCTATGCCTGCCTTTTCTGCAAGCTGTGCTATGTATGCACCGCTGTTGCTAAGCACTATGAAGAACAGCAGGAATGAAACTATTTCATTTTTGGTTATCACGAAAAGCAGGTCGATAACTGCTATCTCCATCACTGAAAACAGCGATAAGCGAAGGAGTATCAGTAAGCCCTCTTTTATGACCGTCGATGTATCGCCTGTGCCTTTTTCAAGAGTGAGTAAGCATAGGCTGAAGCATATCAGCACCCAGACCAT
>CADBAC010000310.1 GCA_902792495.1 Ruminococcus flavefaciens
ATGCCTGCACCGGTGCGTGCCTGATTGTTTTCTATCACGCCGCCTTCAATAGTCAGTATAGCGGTCGAACCCATATAGGAGCCGTTATATATGCCTCCGCCTCCGCCGTGGGTATCATTGACAGCAAGGTTTCCGCTGATAGTGCCTCCCTTGATAGTGAGTGTTCCGTGGTTGCAGATACCGCCGCCGTTCCATGATGCACCGCCGGTAATAATACCTGCGTCAGTATTGGTGCTGTCGGTTATAGTCAGCTCGGCACCCGGTTCAACACGGATAACGCTTCCGATATCCTGAGAGACTCGCAAGCCCCTGTCAATGGTTTTACCGTTGAGATCGAGAGTCAGTTTTTTGCCCTGGGGAATCCTCAGGCAGCTTGTGATCACTATGCTTTGAGAAAGCTTTACATCCTTTCCGCTTTCTATGGCTGCAAAAAGCTTTTCTTCATCTCCCACGGAGGTCGCCGCAGCAGATACACGGACAGATGATATGGCAGGTATCCCTATGGCAACTATCATTATTGTAAGCAACAAAAATCCGATTTTTGCAAAATGCTTCATATAACTGCTCCTTTCGGTTCATTATAGATATGTCTTACCATTTGTTATCTTATTCTATCATAGCCGGTGCGACAAATGTGTGACAAATGATTCTTTAATATACATTTGTAAAAGAAAAAAGCGTGTCACACATTTGTCGCACTATGTATGTTATACTGAGACCACAGCAAAACCAAGGAGGTAAAACGCTATGAAAAAGAGGTCAATATGTGCTTTTGTTGCGGCGGCGTTGTCAGCAGCAATGATAATGCTTCCACCTATGCAGGTAATGGCGGCTGAGACAGAACCTGTGACAGCGACCGAGTATATAAGCGAGGTTCGCATCGGTGTCGGCAAAACGATGGAAGAAGCGGAAAAGTCTCTCGAGGGTTATACTATCCTCAAAAACGGCGACAACAATGCAGACCTGAACGAAAAAGCCGGCGGCGGCATGGGTTCTCAGGGCGAAAGAGTCGTTCTGCTGGGCTATAAGACAACTACCGACAAAAGCGAGGCTGTTACTGATCTTGCATTAATGAATATGAAGGGCGGATACAGCGTTTCGGATTATGAGGCTCTTATGGAAAAGCAGATGAAGGAGCAGATAATCCCATTTGTCAAAAATTTCCAGGCTGCTATCGACGAATACAGGGAAAACTATAATTCCGACATCGAAGCCAACAAGCAGAGAGCAAAATATATCCACGATATTCTTGATAAGTTTATCGACGACGATACAGGAAAGGGTCTCGGAGAGCTTCTTCTGAATGAAACAAAGTTTGAAATGGGCGATGCTGCTTATAACAAGCTTTCAGATGCAGAGAAAAAGAACCATGCAGATATCCTTACTATCCTTGCACAGTCCAACGGCAAGGCTACCCTTATGATGGAAAACCTCCTCACCAGAGCAGCCGACACGGATGAGGATACATGGCTCGACCGCTTTGCAGGGACTACCTATCAGGATATTATAGACTCTTCGGATATGCTGCCAACCGAAGCGAAGGACGAGATCGCAAAGCTGTATGATGATGATACGAAAAAGATCATCGGCTTGTGGGATGAATTCAGCGAGGACCTGAACGGCTATGACGAGGCAGTAAAAATCGTCGAAGCCTTTGACGAAAGCAAATACAAGGCAGCTTTCGATGAAATGGCAAAAATGGACGAAAACACAAGCGCCGAGGATGCCGATAGAATAATGAACGAATACGCCGAGCAGCAGGTCAAAATGAATGACGCAATGTATAAATCCCGTCTCATTGCCGTTCATGACAAGCTCGAAGAGACAGAATACGGTGACGGCACAATGCTCGATTTCTTCTCCCGTGATGCGGATGAGGTCGAGGACACGGAAATATATCCGCTTGTTGCTTCACTTTCTGACGGTCAGAGATCGGGACTTGATTTCGTATCACTACAGGAGCTTATTGTCATCGCTCTTACGACTGACGAGGGATATGCGGATGCAAGTCTCGATAATCTGGAAAAAACCTCTATATATGCCGGCGTAGACCGTGGCATCTACGAAAAGGGCGGTGTTGCTCTGACAAGCGAGGCTGAACGCAAGAAGAAAGCTGCTATGCAGACCGAGGATGACAAGACCTTCTTCAGCCCGTGGACGATCGCAGGTATGGCTGTTACTGCGGTTTCATTTGCAGCCTTTACCGGCTCTGCTGTTTCGTGGGCAAGAAATGCAAGCAAGCTTAAAGCCGTAAATGCCGAGATAAACCTCGATCTTATTGAGCTTGAAATGGCATACAGAAGTAACAGTGGAAACAGAAAAATAGCATGGGGAGTAAATGATGTCTATGCTAACAATCCCGAGCTGAAGACCCAGTTTGAGCTTTATTCTTCAAAGACATCTCTTGCGAAGAGTCTTTCCATCGGCTTTGGTGTTGCAATGATCGTTTTAGCCGGTGTAACAACATATCTTACCTACCGTGATATGCAGGCTTACTATAAGGTCGATTTCACACCTATACCAAAATATATGGTCGATGCAAAGGACATCACCGCCTACAATGCAAAGGGAGAAATGGAAGTAATTAAAAACCAGTCGGCATATTACAAGGCTGTTGAATGCAACAGAACAAGTGGGGACGAAAAGTATAAGAATATCGGCACATTTGCGGATATGAACGGCGATGTTGGTAAACAGTGGCTGGCACTCTATGCTGTAAAGAATGAGGCAATGGCTCCGATCCTTGCGGATTCACTGCTTGTAAAGGTCAATGAGACCGATCTCCCGGCAGGCTATACAACAGGCATTCATTTGTTCGGCTCTGATTCCGCTTTTAATCTCAACGACAGCAAATATGTATGGAATGCTAATGCCTCAAAGGTATTCGTTTACTTCAATGTTGACGACAAGCCTGTTTCTACCTCTACTGGTGCAAGTGTAGGAACAAACACAGATAGTGCTTCTGTGACAGGTTCGGTATTCAC